>CAMJHP010000016.1 GCA_946405575.1 uncultured Bacteroidales bacterium
TGGATTGCTTCGTGCCTCGCAATGACGCGAAGCGGGAGTGGGGGCGAAGCCCAGTGATGTGCGTCGCATTGCTTCTTCGTCGCCTTGCGTTTGCATCGCTTCGCGCCGCGTCGCTTAGCGTCATTGACTCGCTTCGCATCGTCGAATCTGCGATTTGCGAAGAGGAACGACGAAGCATCCGATTACACAACAAACAAGATGCTTGTTTCGCATTACAAATGCTGATATTCAATGCATTCGGATTGCAAATCCGAATGAACTGGAGTCCTGCATTGCATCAAATATGTCACAATTCAAAGAACTCTTCCTTGAAATTCACAAAATACACCCGCTCTTGGGCACGGGTCAAAGCAGTGTAAAGCCAGCGCAGGTCTTCCACCTCAAGCGTTTCCTTCTGGTTCAAGGATGAATCGATGAAGACATTCGCCCATTGCCCGCCTTGCGTCTTGTGGCAGGTGAGGGCATAGGCGAATTTTACCTGCAAGGCATTGAACCAAGGATTTTTCTTCATCTCCTTATAGCGTTCCCTACTGCTGGGGATGTCCATATAGTCGTCCTCGATGGCTGAAAACAGCTTTTTGTTTTCTTCTTCCGTCAACGAAGGGCTGTTGCTGTTCAAGGTGTCCAAAAGGATTTTGGCTTCCAAGTTGGGTGCGTCCGGATAGTCGGTGAAGCTGAGCTCCACGTCGGCAAAACGGAAACCATACATCTCCTCGAAATGCTTGATCTTCCTGATTTCTGCCATATCGCCATTGGCGATGAAGCTCATCGATTCGTTGCCTTCCGTCCAATAGTAGTTGTTTTTCACCACCATCAGTTTGTCGCCCGTGGCAATCTCGCCCTCGATGTTGAGGATGCGTCCACGGATGGCTTGGTTAAACATATTGGCGCGTTTGTTTGACTTGCAAATGATGACGGCTTCATTGTCCGACATATTGGCAAAGGCATTATGAAGCATTTCTTCAAAGGTCTCTGGCTCAATTTTTTGTATGTCGTCAAAGCCTTGCAGATGAAAGAGAGGCAACTCGTATTCGTAGAGATTTTGGCTGAGTAGCTGCCGTATGTCCGTCGCATTGTATAAAATGCCCGATTCCAAGGCCTGACGCTTGACTTCAGTCAGCTCAAAGGTAGCCGCTGTAATCGGAAACTCGGATTTCAAGTATTCGCAGTCCAAGGCGGGGCTCTTTGCGCTTCCGACGGGTGGCAGCTGTGCCGTGTCGCCAATGAGCAGCAGTCTACAGTTTTCGCCGCTGAAGACATAGCCTAAGAGGCCGTCAAGCAGACTTGATTCGCCAAATTCCTTCATTTCTCCAATCATGGAAGCCTCATCTACGATGAAAAGCGCGTTTTTGTATTTGTTTTCGGCTCGCGTAATACGAATGCTCCCGTCCGGGAAGGTCTTGGCCTGATAGATTCTGCGATGGATGGTGGAGGCATCTTTTCCCGTATAGCTGCTGAGCACCTTGGCCGCTCTCCCGGTAGGTGCCATCAATATGTACTTCATCCCGAGTGAAGGTAGTGTCCTTACCAAGGTCTTGACCAAAGAGGTCTTTCCCGTTCCGGCATAGCCTCGCAGAATGTAGGTCGGGTTTTCTTTTTGCGAAAGCAGGAAGGCCGACAAATGATACATCACAATGGCTTGTCCTTCGGTGGGTTCAAAACCGAAGGATTGCACTAGTTTTCCATACAGCTCGCTGCGACTCAACATGGCTTAAAATGGATAGCCTATTCCTGCTTGCAGTCTGAAATTGTTGCCTTGTCCAAAACGCCAATGGCTTCCTGTCTCAGTATTTATGTAAGGATTGCGCATGGCGTATGCGATATCGAAACGGAGGATGAGGAAAGAGACGTCCAGCCTGATGCCGACACCTGCATCAAGAGCGAATTGTTTGTAGAAGGAGTCGAATCTGAATTCGCTGTTGGGCATGGATTCGTTGGGATGATAAGTCCAAACGTTACCCGCATCGACGAATACGGCGCCATTAACGATGTTGTAAAGTGGGAAGCGGAATTCGGCATTGAGCTCCAACTGTAAGTCACCTGTCTTTTCAATGTCTTCGGAGACGGGGACATAGGCCCCAGGCCCCAAGGTGCGATACAGCCATCCACGCAGGCCATTGGCACCACCTCCGTAAAAACTGCGCTCAAAAGGCATGTCTTGTGAGTTGCCGTAGGGTAACCCGATGCCCACAAATTGGCGGAATACAAACCAATTGTCGTTGCCGAGGTCAAGGTGTTGTCTGAGATCGAAACTGCTCCTGACGTATTGCGCGTAACGGATGCCAAAGATTTCATGGTAGCCGTTTTCGTTCTCGGTGATCAGTTTGGTCTTGTTGAACAAGGAGAGCAGGTTGCCGCTTGTCTCAAAATCAGCCCTGATATAAAAGAAACTGCCAGTCTTATTGAATCTTTGCGTGTTGTAAGTCAGCGAATAACGAGTTCCAAACAGCAAGTGGCTCGTGTATTGTGCCTTCTTTCGCTGACTGGTTTCTTCGTCAAGGTAGGCTTGGAAGACAGGATTGATGTTGGCAATTTTCACACTGTTGAGATAGAAGGGAGTGAGTGTTTGCCCTAACCGATAATTCTTTTTCCAGTCATAGCCATAGGAGGCAGTGGTGATGTAACGGGAATAGTAGTATCTGGTTTGTGTGTTGTAACCCAAAGAAACCGTAGTGGTGGGTTGGTAGTCTCTTGCGAAGGTGAGCGAGGAGAAGGGGCCTAAAAACCTTGGGAAAATCACGCTGGCGGTCAGTCCAAATTCCCATGTGTTGAAGACATTTTTGCCGCTTTCGGTGGCTTCGGTGCCAATAAGTTTTTGCGCTTCCAATCCGCCTTTCAAACTGAGTTGGAAGGTCTCCGCACCATGGAAAATGTTTTTGTTGGAATAGGAAAAACTGCCTTTGATGCCCAAATCGCCTTCTGAGTTGGTGCCTTCTGTCTGGACAGTAAATGAATGCTGGTCATTCTGTTGCATTGTGATGCGACAGTCAAGCAAATTGAGAGAGTCTTGTGTACTCGAAACGGTGTCGAATTCAATATTGATATTCCGAAACAATTTGAAATTGCCCAAAGCCCGGTAGGTGCTGGTGATGCTTCTCAGGTTATAGGGAAGTCCTTCAATGATATGGATGGACTGGCGGAAGGTTTGTGGTGTCACTTCCGGTTTGCCAAAATAGTAGAAATCCCAAACGTTTTTCCGTTTCCTCATACCCACCTCTACTGCAAGTTTGACAGAGTCGGTAGGCTTTTCGCCCATCCTGAAAACGCTGAAGTTGGGGTAAACGCTGATGTCGCGGATGTAGTATTTCTTGTTTGACAGCTTGTTTTCTTTCAGTCGCATGGTGACTTCCATACTATGGTTCATGAAGTTGCTGTCTACCTCAAAATAAATGTCGTCGCGGCTGAAGAAGAAATACCCTGAGTTTTTCATTCTTTCCGTGATGATTTCACGTTGGTCGTCAAGGAAATAGGCATTGTATATTTCGCCTTCTTTGGGCTCGAATTTGGCACTGTCACGCATAATATAACTCTTGACGAGCGAGTCATTGATGACATAGTTGAACTTGTTGACGTGATAGGGCTTGGTGGGGTAGACATGATAGGTGACAGTGGCTTTTTTCCGTCTCGTTTTCACCGTGTGTTTCACTTTGGAATGGAAATAGCCTACGTTGTCGAGATAACGCATCATCTGGGTGGACGAATTATTGGCGTCTTTCACATCGTAGTATACGGGGGTCTTCCCGAAGGTCTTGTTCATCCACGCCCAAATCTTGCTATCGGGCCTTTGCTCCGACTTGTAGTAAAACCACGTGGGAATATTGGTTTGGAAGGCGTCCTTGTAAGGCTTGAGGGTGATGTATGACGACAATCCCGACTTGCTGATTTTGGTTTTTTTCTCCTCGATGACGATGTTGTTTTTCTTCACCAGGTATTTTCCCTCTGGGACAAAACGGTTGATGTTGCACGAAGACATAGCGACAGCCATGAACAAGAGAATGATGATATGGAGCCTTTTGTCTAGCATGCAACGTAGATTTTGTGCAAAAATAGTGTTTTTGGATGAGCAATAGTAGGTGCAGGAATGTTTTTTACTGAGAGTTCGTTTCAAAGTCTTGATTCTGAGGAATTTTTTCATCAAACCGCTTCAGTTCAACCGTATTCCCATCAAACACCGCGTAGGTGAAATCATAAATCCAATTCCCCACAATGGTGGTCAAGGCATGGTCGCCAGTTGGGTATTGCATAGGTTTGTGTTGGTGGCCAAAGACGAAGAAATCAATCGACGGGTCGAGTCGGGCTTGCTCTTGGGCGTACTGGAATAAGCGCGTTTTTGGGATGTCATCGTAATAGCCTCTTTCTATTTCGTTCTTAAGCTTTTTCAAGCGATGATTGTGCGACCATCTCAAGGCCAAGCCAATGCCTATATCGGGATGCAACCAACTGAACAGGAATTGGTTGAATTTGCACTCAAAGACTTTTTTCAAGAACTTGTAGCCTTTGTCGCCAGGACCTCTGCCATCACCGTGGACCAAAAAGAACTTTTTGCCTTTAATCGTCTTGACGACAGGCTCGCGGTGCATCACGAGCCCAAGCTCGTCATGCAGGTAACCAAAACTCCACAGGTCATGGTTGCCGATGAACATATGGATTGGGATGCCTGCATCGGTGAACTCAGCCAACTTGCCTTGCAGCCTAACGAACCCCTTGGGAATCACTGTCTTGTATTCAAACCAGAAGTCAAACAAATCGCCCATAAGGTAAAGCTCCTCGCAGTCGGGACGAATCATATCAAGGAAGTGCAAAAGCTTGCGCTCGCGCTTTTGGCTGTCTTCGAGTGAGGGAATGCCCAAATGGAAGTCGGTGACGAAATAGACGGCCATCAGAACTGGATTTCTTTCGAGCGGCGGATGAGCTCCGTGATGAGGGTGATAAGCTTCGGCTCCACGGCATTCACGGCCTTGATTACTTCCTCGTGGGTGATGGTGATGGGATGGTCCAAACCATAGATGTTGGCCATATCTGAAACGATGGATAGTCCAAAGACTGGCAATTTGCCCTGTCTTGCAACAATGACTTCAGGAGTGGTTGACATACCAATGGTGTCGGCACCGATAATGCGGAAGTAGCGACATTCGGCAGGGGTCTCATAGGTGGGACCTGAAGTGGAGCAATAAACACCATGCTGCACCCAAATACCTTTTTCCAAAGCAATCTCGTCAGCCAACTTGATGAGGCGCTTGTCGTAAGGCTCGCTCATATCAGGGAAACGCTCACCGAAACGATCATCATGAGGACCAATCAACGGATTGGGCATGGCATGGATATGGTCGTTGATAATCATGATGTCACCTACGCGGAAATTCGGGTTAAGTCCGCCAGCGGCATTGCTGAGGATGAGGAACTTGATGCCCAGCTGCATCATCATGCGGATAGGGAAGGCGACTTCGCTCATCGGGTAGCCTTCGTAGTAATGGAAGCGACCTTGCATAGCAATGACTTTTCGACCAGCAATGGTGCCAAAAAGTAACTGCCCCTGATGACCTTTCACCGTGGAGACCGGGAAGTTGGGAATATCTGAATAGGGGATGGCGTATTCTAAGGTAATACCACTTGCCAAGCCGCCAAGGCCAGAGCCTAGCACAATGCCGACTTCGGGTTGAAAATCATTGGTTTTCAATTTAATATAACCAACTGTGGTGAGGATTCTTTCGTACATAACTCAATATTTCATTGTTAAACTTTTCTTCTTCAAGGAAACGCACAACGACAGGCAATGCGTACAAATATGTGGATTCAAACTGACAAAGATAAGGAGAATTTGTCAATCGGGCCGCATCTTTTTCGGTAGTGATGATGATTTTCTTCTCTCCATTGACATTTTCAAATCGTTTGAGTATGGTTTTCACATCGTTTTCTGTGTATGGATGATGGTCGGCAAAGGTCATTACCTCAAGTTGCTTGTATTGCTCCTTTAGCTTGTCAATCAGTGGATTGGGGTGTGCTATTCCGCAAAAAAGGAGAGCAGAATCAGCGGCATTTGTATCAAATTGTTTTGCATTGGCATTCAAGGGTTTCAAATCGTCATATTCCAAGTAGGAGAAGAAAACCTTTTGCTCAACTGAAGGCTTCAATTTGTTGATGACCTGCTGTTTTTTTTCTTTGTCCAAAGTTTTGGGTGACTTGCTGACGACAATGATATCAGCGCGTTTTGCGGCAGATTTTATGTCACGCAAAGTGCCTGCCGGGAAGAGGAAGTCGTCAGGGTAAAGATGTTGGTAGTCAGTCAACAGGATGTTCAATCCTGCATTTATGCTGCGATATTGGAAGGCGTCGTCCAAAAGAATGACTTCAACTTTCTGCTTCCCCAACAGGTTTGTTACGCCTTCAATACGATTTTTGTCAACAGCAACTTGAATATCAGGGTATTTGGTAAAGTATTGAAGAGGCTCGTCGCCCAAATCCTCGTAGGTGCATAACGCATCTGCCAATCTGAAACCTTTGGTCTTTCGTCCATAGCCACTGCTGAGGGTGGCCAAACGAAAGTCATTTTTCAACAGTTCAATAAGGTATTCCGTATGTGGTGTCTTGCCCGTCCCGCCAAGGTTGAGGTTGCCCACACAAATCACTGGTTCTGCAAAACAATTCGATTTCAAGAGATGCCAATCATATAGTTTGTGCCTGATAGTCAGTACAATATGATAAATCAATGATATGGGCAAAAGTAAAACTCTCATTATGGGGTCAAAATTAGACAAAATTCCATAATTTTACGGCCAAATTCAAAAAATATTGGACACGAGGCTGCGTGACACGAAGCGCGAGACGGCCCCGAGTCCCGGAGTTCCGAATCTCGCGTATAGATAATGCTTATGACTGTAAAAGACATTTTGAATTGTATTACTGAAATCGCACCGCTGCAATGGCAAGAGAGCTATGACAATGCCGGCTTGCAAGTGGGCGACTTAAACGCCGAAATACATAAGGCATTGGTTGCATTGGATGTAACTGAGGAATTGTTGGACGAAGCCATTGCTAAGCATTGTGACCTCATTATTAGCCATCATCCTTTGATTTTCAAGGGATTGAAGCATCTGACTCCTCAAACCTATATCGAACGAATTGTCACAAAGGCGATTAAGTATGACATTGCTATTGTCTCGATGCATACAAATCTGGATAATAGCTATTTGGGCGTGAGCCGTGTTTTGGCCGATCGTTTGGGATTGAAAGACCTGCATATCTTGCAACCCTTGGAGAATCAGTTGAAAAAGTTAGTTGTTTATGTTCCTTTAGCGGCTGCCGAAGAAGTACGTATGGCTATGTTTGAAGCTGGTGCAGGCTGCATTGGCAACTATGATTCGTGTAGTTTCAACGCACAAGGGCAAGGCTCGTTTAAGGCAGGAGAAACGTCGCATCCCTACGTGGGTGAAATCGGGAAAGTGCATTTTGAGGAAGAGGTGCGGATTGAGACAGTGGTTCCCAAACATGTTTTGAATCAAGTGGTTTCAGCGATGCTGAAGGTGCATCCCTATGAAGAAGTGGCCTACGATGTGTTTGCCTTGGAAAATGAATTTCAGCAGGCTGGTGCTGGGATGATTGGCGAGTTTGAGGAGCCTATGAAAGAGATTGATTTTCTAGGACTTGTGTCTGATACGATTGGTTCGCCTTGTCTGCGCCATTCTGCCTTGACTGGGCGCAATATCAAGAAAGTTGCGCTTTGTGGTGGGTCGGGAAGTCCGTTTATCTCTGACGCTTTGCGTCGTGGTGCCGAGGCTTACCTTACTGCCGACATCAAATACCATGATTTCTTCATTCCTGAGGGCAGATTCTTGCTGGTTGATGGCGGTCATTTTGAGACCGAACAATTCACTAAAGTATTAATATGTGAGCTGATTAGGAAAAAATTTCCTACATTTGCAGCCGAAATCGCTGAGGCAAACACTAATGCGGTTCATTATTTTGTAAAGAATAAGTAATCATCATTAATATGGCTAAGAAAGACAATAAAGAAGAAGTTGCTGAGGTAACTGAAGTTGCTGAAGTAGAAGAAGTTAAGGATACCAAGAAAACAACAAAGAAAACCACTAAGGCAAAAGCTGAAACTCAACCAGAGGCTGAAGAAGTGGTTCCCGCTGCACCCCAGGAGGAAACAACTGCCGTGACGACTGAGGAGGTCAAACCTGTGGAAGACTCTGTGGAAGTGAGTGTTGAACGTAAATTGGTCGCCCTATATACGTTGCAAAAGGTTGACTCTAAGATTGACGAAATCAGGGCCTATCGTGGCAATCTGCCTTTGGAAATCCAGGATATGGAGGACGAAATCGCCGGTTTGGAGACCCGCATCGCCAACTTCAAGGAAGAGAGCAAGAAGCACCAAAAGGACATTTCTGACTATAAGATTAAAATTAAGGAGACGGAAGCTCTTATCAAGAAGTATGAGGATCAACAAAACAACGTCCGAAACAACCGTGAATATGATTCGTTGACCAAAGAAATTGAATATCAGACGCTTGACATTCAGCTTTCAGAAAAACGCATCAAGGAGATTACCGCTAAGGATAATGAAGTGGCTGCAAAGGTGGCAGATGCTCAAATGCGTCTCACTGAATTGAAGGCTTCACTGAAAGAGAAGAAAGACGAGTTGCATTCATTGGTAGAAGGTACCGAGAAGGAAGAAGAACAATTGCTGCAACGCTCTGCGGAGTGTGAGAAATTGGTTGAGGAACGTCTTTTGGTGGCTTACAAGCGCATCCGCAAGAACGCCCGCAATGGCCTTGCTGTGGTCGGTATTTTCGATGAGGCTTGTGGAGGTTGCTTCAACCGCATTCCCCCTCAACATCAGTTGGACATTTGTACGCACAAGAAGATCATCGTATGCGAATACTGCGGTCGAATCCTTGTTGACAAAGGCATTATTGCGCAATATCATGAATGATCACTTCAAAGTAAGTGTTGATTTACGGAAAGGCTGTCTTCGGGCAGCCTTTTCAGTTTAGAACCTCACCTTGAGGGTGGTGGCAAGAACATGCTTGAATTGCTTTTGGGTGATGGATTCAATGCCAAGGTCTCCGGCATCATACAAGAAAGTGTAACTCTTTCCATAGCTCAACTCATAGGCGAAATCAAAGGTGGTAGACTCCGAAACTGGGACGCTGATACCACATGAAGCTTTCTTGACGCTACCGCCCGTTTCGCCCAAACCGAAGGGACTGCCATAATAGGCAGCGCCTGCTCTTAGATAGGAGGCGCCCAACGACCATTCAGTGCCCAAACGGAAATTGAATGTCTTTCCGTAGCTGCCTTTGATGTCTTCATTGACGTGATTGTAGTCATAGTCATTGGCTTTAAAACGGGCTGCACCATAATTGGTGTATTCGGCATCGAGGCTAATGATACCTTGCCGTCCGATAACGAAAGCCATGCTACCCACCCATTTCAGTGGCTTGATGAAGGTGTATTCGTAGTATGATTCTGGACTGAGGCTCTTTTGAGTGACCCAATTGATTTCTGATTCGGTTGTTGTTTGCCACGATTCCGTGAAATTGTATATGGTTGGTGAGTGGAAGGCACCACCGAGACGTAGATAACGTGTGGCATAGTAGATAAAACCTACCTTGATGTTGCCACCCCAACCAGTGGAACTTAAGTTTTCAGTAAATAGCCATTGGTTGAAGTCGGTGTCGGTGCCCTCGGTACGGCTTTCTTTGAAGATTTTTTCCCCTGCTCGCTTGATGTGAGCCAAGTCGGCGCTGATGCCGATGAAAAAGCGGTCGTTGAAGTTGGCACTCCCCGCAAAAGTCCAAGCTTCGGATCGGCCTATGAAATCGCATTCTTGGCCTTGCCAAATGTTGCCCTGGGGTACCGGACTGCTATAATAGGGACCATTTGCGCCTTGATAAAGGTCGATGAGATAGGTTTTCCAAGCTGGGTAAATGTCGTAAGGGAATATGTCTTGCAGCTCGAATTGTGAATAGCCCTCGATTCGGGCAAGGTAATTGTCGATTCTCGAGCTAGTAGGGTTGATGCCTCGGGCATTGGTGTGGATGTTATAGTCGTTGGTACGAGTCAGCCCAATTCCGAATTGGGTAAAACGGAGAGGGCGGTAGTTGCTCCTTTGTTTTGTGCTGATCCATCCGATGTTAGGAATCGACAGGCGAGTCTTGTTCCCACTTGTTTGGGTCCCATAATATTGTGAGGAATGGAAATTGTCGAGCAAGTTAAGTGAAGTGGTGAACTCGTTGCTGCGGTAAATGCCCATACCGGCGGGATTGATGTTGATGGCGGTCATATCGCCCCCCACGGAGCCCAAAGCATTGCCCATACCTAAAGCTTTGGCTGTGCCTTGATAATAGGTTTGCGAAAACAGGCAAGCATCGTCGGCACCTTGGGCAAAGGTTGACAAAAACGATAGC
The DNA here is from genome assembly GCA_946405575.1 of uncultured Bacteroidales bacterium. Taxonomy (GTDB): domain Bacteria; phylum Bacteroidota; class Bacteroidia; order Bacteroidales; family F082; genus Limimorpha. Next base: position 10,413 of record CAMJHP010000016.1, read on the forward strand.
AGTGCGATGACTGTCGTAAGCATTCTCCTCATAGTAGACCGGATAAAAAAAGACTACCTTGCAATTTGAACTGCAAAGGTAGTCTTTTATTGTCAATTTATTGTAGTGGCTCGAAAATTATCTTCTTCCTCCGCTTGAACTACGGCCACCGCCAGAAGAGCTGTGGCTACCGCCACCACCTGAGCTGCTACGGCTTCCACTGGAGCTTGAACTGCGACTTCCGCCACTGTAGCTGCTGCCTGAGCTGCGTCCTGAACTTGAGGATGAGCTTCTTGAAGACGAGCCGCTTCTGTTATAGCTGCTGATTGATGGGGTGCTTCTGTTGTATGAACCGTTTGAGCTGTTGCTTCTGCTTCCGCTGTTGATGCCCGTCGAAGAGTGACGTGAAGAGGATGAGCTTTGCGGGCGCACGTATTCTGAGCTTGAGCGCGAGGGACGGCTGCTACTGGGCGAGGTGTAGCTCTGACGTTCACTGCTTTGGCTGCCTGTGCGTGTACTGCTTGAGCTTGACGGACGGCTGGCCGAGGCATTGCCCATACGACTGCTGGTACCAGCAGTAGGTCTGTTACCGCTAGTGGGACGGCTGCTCACTGTGGGCCTGCTTGTATTAGTCCGACCCGAGGCACTGCCACCGACACGACCAGTTGTGTTACTGTTGGCCATAGGACGGCTTGTTGATACGCTGCTACCGACCCTTGCATTGGCACTGCTGGCACTGCCCGACATACTACCGCCATTTGAGGTTCTGCCACCATTTTGCAGGCTGTGGCTCATAGAACCTGCCGTACTGTTGCCGTGACGTACACTAGCCACATAGTTGCTTAAACCGCTTCCACCGTTTCCGCCATAATTTCCGCTATGGCCATCCCAATGATGGTGCGGGTGACGCCAATAGTGGTCGTGATAGCCCCAACCATAGGCCCAATAAGGATTGCTCCAATAATAAGAATAGGGATACCAAGAATAGCCCCAGTAGGAGTAGGGGTACCAAGAGTAGCTCCAATAAGGATCCCAACCCCAATAGGTTCTCCAATAGGGACGGTAACCCCAGCCGATGTAGATGCTGGGATAATAATCCCAATAGAAGGGGTCGTAGCTGTTCACATAGACGTATGTGTCGCCGCCACCAGTATAATAATCGTCATAATAATCTCTTGTCGAAGAAGCTTGTGTGCCAAAACGCTTGATGCGAGTGGCAAAGTCGGCATCGTAATAGGTCTCCGTGGTAGTGTATACAACGCCGTTGGTGTCGGTCACTGTTTCTGTGGTCTGATAAACGGGATCGGCATTGTTAACGTAGTTCTTGCTGTCGGAATAATAGGCTTGGTAGTCGTATTCCGAATTGCTGCTGATGCTTGGACTCACGTAAGAACCGTTGCTTGTAGCCATTCGATTGCCCGTGTTGCCATAGGGTGAATAGTAGACATCATCTTGAGCCATTTGACGTTTTGCTGAGCAGCTCGCAAAAATCATCAGGGCAATGATTGGGATAAATCTTAATGCTTTCATTTTATTGGGTTTTTATTTGTTCAGAATAATAGAAGTTCTTGTGCCAAAAATTATACAAATTTCATACCAAAAATGGTGATTCTGTTGATGATTCGCAAATTTATTCTAATTTGAAAACTTGTCCGTCGTTGGTGCATTCTTTTACAATCCAGGGATCCCCCTTATAATACACGTTTCCAATACTATATAGCCATACTGTGAGTTTGGTTCTGGCCCAGACGTAAGCATCGTTGGTGGAATGTGATTGCACTCTGACGAAGTTGGAGTTGAGGTTCTCTGCATGTACTGTTCCATAACTCCTCATGATAATTTCGGTGTATTGCGCATCGCCTCTCAGTGTCACCAATGAGGTGCCGTTGTTGAAATGGTTTTTCACCACATTGCAGCTGAAGGTCAAGTCAATGTCGCCACAGCCTTCTAATATGTTGAGGTAGAAAGTCTGAACCCACATGGAGTCGATTCCTGTATCGGTAGAATCAATGGCTAACTCATGTATGCCTCTAATGGAGTCTGAGTCGATGCAACGAAGGTCTCCGATTGAGGCAAAGTCGATTTGTTTTAGGCTGTCGTAATAAACGGTTAAGTCGATGCTGTAGTCGAAACTACGGAGCCAGTTGTGCTCGTTTTCGTTTTTGATTACCAAAGCGTCGCCTTCTATTTCGGTTGTTACTTTTTCGATGAGGTTCTTCGGACATGTCAATTCCAAACGAGGAGTGCTGTCATGTTTCAACCTGACGTTTACGTTATTGTACATCTTAATGGCACTGAACGGACGGTCAAGATTGCGCTGCACAGTAATGGGTTCGCCATTGGTGAACAATTCCATTTTGTTGCATGATGTGACCATCATACTAACGAGGATAAACAGGACCGCGATAACGTTTCTTTTCATGGAGTGGTAAGTAGTATTTATGTTGGATTTGGTAGCCAATGCCAATGCTGATAAAGTCAGCCTTGATATCGTATGTCGTGAAAGCAAGTGTGGCATACAAACCATCGATAAAATAGTAACGTGCAGCCACTTTTTGATAAAACAGCATTCCGAATATCGGTGAGTTGAGAGGGGCGTTGTTACGCATGCCAAGGTTGAATATGAAGCTGACGCGGTCGAGCACCGTTTCATAAGTCAGCAGGAATCCCGGTTTAAGGTAGATGTCCCATTCTGGTTTAGTGATCTTGTCGGAGTTGTCATACACCATTTCAACGCCGATGCCTAGGCGGTCGCGTTCTGAGATCTGTAGCATAAAATTGGCTGCCAGGTCATGAACGAAATAATAGCTGTGTGTTCCGTATTGCTGGCTCATATCCTTGAGCCCCATTGTGTATTGGTAGTCGGTGATGAAATGCCTCTTTCCGTCAAATTCAAAGAGGTAATTCTTAGGGCGCAAACGTTTGTCGATATGAGCTTTGGGAGGAGCTAGATACCACGACAACCCGGTGGCCACACTGAAGATGTTGATGCCCATATTGGGTGCTCGCGTTGCTCCGTTTGAGAAGTGGGTCAGACCTGCCGAGGTTACCCAATGCAATCGGTCGAAGATGCGTTGGCGGTACTCAAATGAAAGATTGATGGCAGCGTTCAAGTGCGAACCGATGGCGTAGTTGTGGTAGTTGTCCTTCGGGTCGAATTTGTTGGTGAGATACGATACCCCCACGCCCAATTTAAAGCTCAACCTACTCGATTCACCAGGAGTGATGGGAAAATTGATGAAAGGGTAAAGGGCAAACACCTTTCCCAATTCCGCAGAGATGCTGTCGTTGCCGAATCCCGAATGATAAAAAGTGAATCCGATGGACGGGTAATTGTGTAGCACTTCCCAACGGTGTTCACCGTATGTGTTGCGGTGCAATGAAAACTCAAAGGCAGGTGTATGGCGACAGTAACGTCCTAAGGCAGAATGGTATTGGTCGTTTTGGAAATACATATATCCATAATGTGCCCGAGCCTCAATCTCATAGTTGCGATGGCTCAGTTGTGCTTCCGCCATTTTCCCGAATAATAATAGGGTAAGGAGGAAGGAAAAGATATGGCACTTTTGTTTTCCCATTGAGCTTGCAAAAATACAAAATTCCTTACTTTTGCAGCCAAATTACGGATTCAACATTGTTGTCATGGACGAAAGATTAGTTGCATTCAAGCGCTTGCTGGACATTATGGACGCAGTGCGCGAGGGTTGCCCTTGGGACAGCACCCAAACCATTCACAGCCTGCGTCATCTCACCATTGAGGAGACCTACGAACTCAGCCAAGCCATCCTTAACGATGACCTCAATGAGGTGAAGAAGGAACTCGGTGACCTTATGCTGCACCTTGTCTTCTATGCCAAGATAGGGCAGGAGCAGGGCGCCTTCGACATCGCTGATGTGCTCAATGGAATTTGTGAGAAGATGATTGTTCGTCATCCGCATATCTTTGGTAATGAAAAGGTTGAGAATGCAGAACAGGTGGAGCAGAATTGGGAGAAAATCAAGCTGGAACGGGAACACAATCGTAGTGTGTTGGGTGGCGTTCCCGAAGGCTTGCCTTCACTCCTGAAAGCCTATCGCATGACTCAGAAAACCGCTGGCGTGGGATTCCGCTGGCCTGAGACAAGTCAGGCTTGGCAAAAGGTGGAGGAGGAGAAAGACGAACTCTTTGAAGAATTGCAAAAACCTGACAATACGGCCAAAATTGAGTCGGAATATGGCGACTTGCTGTTTGCTTTGGCCGCCTATGGCAACTATATCGGTGTGAACCCCGACGATGCTTTGGAGAAAACCAATAAGAAATTCCGTGAACGCTTTGGTCATGTCGAGCAGCGCGCACGCGAACAAGGCAAAGGTGTACAACACCTCAACCTAGAAGAGATGATTTCATATTGGAAAGATGCTAAGAATCTTTGCCCGTAAATAGTAGAAACAAGCTTACACCACCTCGGCAACGGTGAAATTGCTGCCGCCGATGAAGACCACATCACCGAAATGGGCATTGTTGACAGCCGAACGGTAGGCATGACTAACAGACTCGAACACTTGCCCGCGCAAGCCCATATCAAAGGCTTTCTCCGCTAAGATGTTGGCATCCAATCCTCTGGGTATATCAGCTTTGCAAAAATAGTATTCAGCTCCGCGAGGAAGCAATTGCAATACGCTTTCGATGTCTTTGTCGTTGACCATACCAAGGACGAAATGCAGTTTTCCATAACTCATTTCTGCCAATTGGCGTACCACTTCACTGATACCGGCCACATTGTGCCCCGTGTCGGCGATGGTAAGCGGGTCTTTGTTTAGAATTTGCCAGCGACCCATTAGGTGGGTGTTGCGAATGACTTTTGCGATACCTTCGCGGATGTTGTCCTCGGAAATATTGAACTTGTCGCGCAACAGGTCCAAAGCACATATTACGGTGGTCAAGTTCTTTTGTTGGTAGTTGCCCATCAGCGGAATTTCGAGAGCCTCCATATAAAGCTCGCTGTTTTTCCAGACATCGTACCGTTGTTCTGTGTCCGACTCGATATGTATTTTGTCGCAGTCGAAGATTTGGTCTGCAAAATAGATGGGACTATTGCATTCCTTTGCCTTGTCAATAAAAACCTGTTGGGTTTCGGGGTGCGTCTCGCCAATGACTACAGGAATGCCAGGCTTGATGATGCCAGCCTTTTCATATGCGATTTTGGCTCTTGTGTCACCCAAAAACTTCATGTGGTCGAAATCGATGTTGGTGATGATGCTTAACTCAGGCGTAATGAGGTTGGTTGAGTCTAACCTGCCGCCCATACCCACTTCAACAATGGCAATGTCTATCTTCTCCTTTGAGAAATAGTCGAAAGCCATGCCCACGGTCATCTCGAAAAAGGAAAGTTCCATAGCCTCAAATTTCCCTTTGTAGGCATCGATGAACTGCACGACATTCTCTTCGGGAATCATCTCACCATTGATTCGGATGCGTTCGCGGAAGTCGCGGAGATGTGGCGAGGTGTAGAGACCTGTCTTATAGCCTGCTTCCTGAAACACGGAAGCCAGCATGTGGGAGGTGGAGCCTTTGCCGTTGGTGCCCGCCACATGCACCGATTTGAAGTTGTGGTGAGGATTGTCCAGAAGTTGGAGCAGTTGGATGGTGTTGTTGAGGTCAGCCTTGTAGGCAGCGGCACCGATGCGTTGATACATCGGGAGCTTGTTGAACATCCATTCGAGGGTTTCGGAGTAATTCATAGGCGATTATTTAATAATGATGAATGCTAAATGATAAATGCTGAATGAGGCTAGGACCATCGTCGCTTCGCGTCATTCAGCATTCCGCATTCATAATTCCACATTTTTTATTGGTTGATAACAAAAGTATAGGTGATCGTGCCGTGTTGTTCTTCAGGTGCATCGTGGTCGGAAGCAAAAGATGAACGCAAGGCAGCTTGTTTGGCTTTCTCGCGCATAGCCTGGTTGATTACGGTTGTGCCTTTGGTGGCCACCTCAGCTCGTGTTACTTTGCCTTGGCGATCGACCCAAATGTCAACGACAACGATGCCTTCTTCGGGGAAATCGTCGTTAGGACGATGCAGGCTTTTCGCACCGCGACCACCGAGATCGTAACCAGTTCCATTACCCTTCCCGCCTTGACCATCATATTTCTTAATGCCTGCTAATCCATTGGGGTTGCCTTGGTCGCCAGGCTGTCCAGTGATGCCTTCCGATCCACCTGCTTGCGGGTTGTTGTTTCCTTTGAACAACGCTCTTTGGTTGACGGTTGGTTTGGGCTCTTCCGCAGGCTTTTCCTGTTTCGTTTTGGTGTTTTTCGGTTTTTCCAAGGCAGGGGCTTCTTCGTCGTTTTGGGTGACAATGTCTTCCTTGCTCTTATTCGGTTGTTGCTGAGATTGGGCAGTTTGCGGAATGGCAGGCTTTTCGGGCTGGATGTTGCCCATGCCCTGGTTCATCATACCCAAGTCGACTTCAACACCTTCTTCGCCTGGTAACGGCAAGGGCGTTCGAAAGGCCATCAGGAACAAAATGAGTATGGCCAAAGCGTGGACGATGATAGTCCCCGCTATAGCTATGCCCTTGTCTTTCTTTTCGTTGCTGTTCATAGAACCTCCTATTTTTTTGGCGCAGTGGCCAAAATCACCTTGTGGTTGTTGCCGGTGGCATTGTTGATTTCATTGACGGCATCTATCACATTCACAATATACTGTACAGGTACTGTCTTATCTGAACGTAGCACCACAGTAGCTTGACTGTCGTTGCCGATGTTGGCATTGATGAGGTCGGTGAGTTGTTTCTCATCGGCGGGATTGTCGTCAACGAAATATTGGAATTGGTCGTTGATGTAAACCGTGACGGTCTGTTTTGCCATGGTTTTGCTGTTGCTCGAAGGCAACATAAGCTTGATGGCATTTGGAGCGACCAACGTTGAAGTCAACATAAAGAAAATCAGCAATAGAAATACCAAGTCCGACATGGACGAGGAGTTGAATGAGGGTTCGACCTTATTTCTTGATTTGATGGCCATAATACGCTGATTTTAGGCGGGTTCGTTCAATACATCCATAAATTCAGTCGCCTTGCCTTCGAGCAGGTTGACGACTTTCTGGATTTTTGTTGAGATGATAGCGTGGAAGAAGTAGGCAATGATGCCAACAATCAAGCCGCCGACGGTGGTCACCATAGCTTCGTAGATACCCGATGAAAGTAGCGAAATGTCAATGTTGTTGCCAGCCATCGACATGTTGTAGAAGGCGCGAATCATACCTGTCACTGTACCCAAGAATCCAATCATCGGGGCGGCACTGGCAATCATGGCAAGGATGCCGACGCCACGCTCTAATTGGGCCACTTCAAGGTTGCCTACATTTTCAATGGCTGAGTTGATGTCGCTCAAAGGCCGTCCGATGCGGGAGAGTCCTTTCTCAATCATACGGGAGATAGGGGTGGAGTTGCCGCGACAAAGTGCCTTGGCCGAATCGAGCTTGCCTTCTTTCATATATTCGCGGATACGGTCCATAAAACCATTGTCGTATTTCGTGGCACGCGAAACAGCTATGTATCTTTCGATAAAGATATAGACCGCGATGATGGACAAAACGGCGAGTAAAATCATAATCCAGCCGCCTTTGGTAGCAAGGTCAAAGATAGAAAGTTTGATTTCTGTTGGTTGGGTAACGGTTTCTGTTGCGGCTGCGCCTAAATCATTGGCAACCTGTTGGATTTGTAGGAGATTCATATTATTGTTTAATTGTTGAATCGTTGAATTGTTGAATTGTTGTTTGTAAGGCTGTCACACCGTGGCAGCCGTTTTTAATACGTAAACAATCGTGTTTTATTGCATTAACGCATATCAATCACGTCTACATTAGGGTGTTTTTTCGCATCGAAAGTGAAGAATTTGTCGTCCAGTGTCTGGTCGTATTTCATCTCTTCCACGTCGATAATGATTTTGCTGCCGTCTTCCATAAAGATGTCTGCATGGTTCAGTTCATGCTTTTTTGTGTTGACTTTTAGCATCACGCGTTTGTATTGTCCATTAGGATTGGCCAGTTCGATTGAAGCGATACCTTGTGAGTTGATGCTGGATAAAGTGGCTACATAACTCTCATCCAAAGTGGTGAGAACCTTTAAGGGTGTGTTGTCTGACCCTTCGCTGGCATTGCTGACTATGACTTCTTCGTCTTCAATAAGATACGACCAAATGGTTTTGCCGTCAGAAATGGTTTGCTGTTCTGCCATCTCGATTTTGTAGGCTTCACCTTGCAGCCAAGCATGACTTTTTTCCGTTTCGCCTAAATCATTGTCGTTTGGGTTAATACTAAAGTTGAAAACCATTTCGACGTTTTTGTGGCTTTTCATTTTTTCAACCATAGCGCGAATGATTCTTTCTCCTTCATTTTGTGCGCTAACTACCTGCGTTGCAAGCATTAAGAACAAGCAGGCAATGATGCTTTTCGTTTTCATTTTCAAATACCGTTATCTTTGTTGTCCAAGTCCCGCAAAATCTGTTCCAAAGCGAATTCGTTGGCGACTTTCACCTCCCGTGATTTGCTACCCGAGAAAGGTCCAACGATACCAGCAGCCTCCAATTGGTCGATGATGCGGCCAGCTCGGTTGTAGCCAAGTTTCAGTTTTCGTTGGATCATCGAAGTGGAGCCTTGTTGGGTCTGTACCACTATGCGTGCAGCTTCCTCGAAGAGACTGTCGCGTTCGCCATCATCATCGATGTCGGCGGCTTCTCCATCTTCCTCTGGCACTTCGGGTAGCTCATAAGGCGTCTGGAATCCGCGTTGCTCTCCGATGAATTGGGTGACTTCTTCCACCTCTGGCGTATCGATGAAGGCACATTGGAGGCGCACAAGGTCGTTGCCTGTGGAGAGCAGCATGTCGCCACGGCCAATGAGTTGGTTGGCACCGCTTTGGTCGAGGATGGTCTTCGAGTCGACGGCTGAAATGACGCGGAAAGCGATGCGGGCAGGGAAGTTGGCCTTAATGGAACCTGTGATGACATTGACGGAGGGACGCTGCGTGGCGATAATCAAATGGATACCTATGGCACGAGCCAATTGGGCAAGACGTGCGATGGGGGCTTCCACCTCACGACCGGCGGTCATAATGAGGTCGGCAAACTCGTCGACGATGAGCACAATATAAGGCAGGTAACGGTGTCCTTCTGTTGGAAGGAGGCGGCGTGACTTGAACTTCTCGTTGTATTCGATGATGTTGCGGCATTCTGCAGCCTTGAGCAGGTCGTAGCGGTTGTCCATCTCGATGCACAACGAATTGAGTGTGCGCACCACTTTCTTTACATCGGTAATGATAGCATCCTCTGAATCAGGAAGCTTTGCTAAATAATGACGCTCGATGCGGTTGTAAAGCGTGAGCTCCACTTTTTTCGGGTCAACCATAACAAACTTCAGTTCAGAGGGATGTTTGCTGTAGAGCAAGGAGGCGACTATTGCGTTTAGTCCCACTGACTTACCTTGACCAGTAGCACCAGCCATCAGGATGTGAGGCATCTTGGCAAGGTCGAAAACATAGGTCTCGTTGGATATGGTTTTTCCTATGGCACAAGGCAAGGCATATTTTGAGTTTTGGAACTTCTCAGAACTCAGTACACTACGCATAGAAACTGTTTCGGGTTTACTGTTTGGCACTTCGATGCCGATGGTGCCTTTGCCTGGAATTGGGGCGATGATACGAATACCCAAGGCAGCCAAACTCAAGGCAATATCGTCTTCCAGGTTCTTGATTTTCGATATACGGATACCTGCGGCTGGAACGATTTCATATAGTGTAACAGTAGGACCGATAGTTGCCTTGATTTTATCGATGGCGATGCCATAGTTCCCCAAAGTTTCAACGATTTTGTTCTTGTTGGCTTCAAGTTCTTCATTGTTAATCTCCGTTTTTTTGCCTCCATAGTCGTTGAGCATATTGAGAGTTGGAAACTTGAAGTCGCGGAGTTCATAATGAGGGTCAAAAGGCGTATCAATGGTGTGGTGAACACGGTCTTGACCGCGGTCTATGGTTTCCTCTTTCGGTGTCTTTTCAATAACCAATTCCACTTTTTCTATCTCATTATCATCTTTTTGCGGTTTGGCATCTTGGACTTTGTCGTCACTAGTGATTGTCGCAGGGGAATCTAATGTGATTTCGGTGATTTCAGAACTGTGACTGTCTGACTGGTTTTCATTGTCAGGTTCTATGAAAACATTTTCTTTTGAGTCTTGCTTTTCAGGATCGTCACTAGGATTTACAACTTCAAAGGTAGGGTCTTTAGTGAATGAGGTGACAGGGGGTAGATGAGATTCTTCACTGATTTTGTTGTCTTCGGTACCAAAGGTTCTGTCGTCCATCTCTCTTTGAAGCTCTTCCTGAATGCGTTGTTCGGCAATAAGAGCGGCCTTATGGCGACGCTCGTTTTCGCGATTTTCTCGCAATTGTTTGAAATAGTTGAATGTGAGATTAAACTGATAAACGGCGAAAACCAAGAACAAAAAGGCAAGGAGGATGATGACACCCGTTTTGCCGATGTAATTGGTAAGTATAGTGTTGAGCCATAGGCCAACGGCACCTCCGAAGATAGCACATTTGGGTGCTGCTGTGGCAATGAGGGCGAAGAAAAGAGGTAACCATACCAAACAAAGAAGAGCCCACTTCCAAAGACTCCACATTCTGATCTTGGTGGAATCAGTCAGCCGCAATCCAATCAGGGCCAGCAAGTAAACGAAGAAAAAGGAGCCTATGCCAAAAGACTCTTTGATGAGTGTTTGTGCCAGAAATACCCCGATGCGACCAGTTCGGTTATTAATGTCGATTTTTTGGCTGAAAATTTGATAGCCGAACTCCTGATGATGTCCGCTAAAGAAGCTTACCAAGTATGAAATCAAGGCAATACCTAAGAAAATGGTCAAGCAGAGGAACAGAATGCCGATGATTTTGCTAAGTCGGTCCTTGGATTCTTGTTTCTCAGTGTTTTTCTGTGGTTTGGGTTCTTTGGCTTTAGGTGACTTATCGCTCTTTTTTTTAGGTTTTTCCTCTTTTTTATTTTCTTCAGTATCAGTCAATAGTTCCTCCAAAGGCTCGGCATTGGAAGTGTCTTTTGTCTTGAAAGTGTTTTCTCTACGGTTGTTTCCTGCGCTCATTTTCTGTTTTCGTTTAGGAAGTGCAAAAATAGATAAAATAGTTGGTTTTTGGTGGAATTCATAGCACGAATTTGATAAAAAAGTTCAGGCGGATTTTGTGGTCCGCCTGACTTGAATGATGGAATTTGTATTCTGATAAGGGATTGACATAAAACGGATTGCAAATTCAAACCATAAAATGGCTAGTCCGATTAAATGCTAGTTGTGCTCTTTACTTCAACGTATTTGGATAGATCTACAGCTGCTTTGATTTCAGTAGCATATGATGACGGCACTCCTGCATATGTAACTATCTCGTTTACAACACTGCTTATACTTGATGTACTAGCAGCTTCTCTGATTTCGGAGGCATATTTTACTCCGAACAGGAGTATCATTGTTTTTTTATTTGCATTCTCAAGGTTGTACATTGAGCGAAGGATGTTTCCTAATTGCTGAGTGGTCATGGCTTTGCTTGGTTTATTAAAGGTGTTTGTTATTTTGGAATCCTAAACATCCGTTTCCAGCGAATGCCACCGTTCTCCTTATCCAAGGAGAGCCAAACGAGTATGGGCTTGCCAACGATGTGGTTCTCAGGAACGAAGCCCCAGTAGCGCGAGTCGGCTGAGTTGTGGCGGTTATCGCCCATCATCCAAAAGTAGTCCATCTCGAAGGTGTAGCTGTCAGCCTGTTGTTCGTCAATGAAGATTTTGTCTCCAATCACCTTTATGTCGTGCAATTCGTAGGCGTGAATGACACGCTCGTAAAGCGGTAAGGTTTTGACGTCTAACTTCACTGTTACGCCTTTCTTGGGGATGTAAAGCGGCCCGAAGTTGTCAACGTTCCAAGGATAGAGGTCGGGACGGTTAGGGAAGAGGCTGGTGCTGGTGCCTTCGCCAGGAGCTTGTATGTTGCGCATCACCGAGGTGATGTAAGGCAGTTTAATCAACTCGTCGGCCACCTTCGCACTGATGTTGAGAATGAAGGTGTTGGGGTCGGCAGTGCGATAGCCCTCAGTGATATTGTACTTGTCCAAAGTCTGCTTGTTGATGCCGCCGTTGGTGGTCACCACCGTGTAGTTGTGTTGCATATTCTCGGGTTCAAAAGCTTTCTCGTTGTTGATATACACCACGCCGTCAACGATTTTCAAGCTGTCGCCAGGCATACCGATGAGGCGTTTCACATAGTTTTCGCGTTTGTCGACGGGGTGGGCGATGACATTGCCGAAATTCTGGTGGTCGTTCCACACGGTTTTGCGGCCATATTCGCGTACTAGGTCGTAATAATTGATGCTGCTCTGGAAGATGTCGCAAACGGTGTCACCTGCGGGGTAGTTGAACACGATGGGGTCGTAGCGTTTCATCGTTGAAACGCCAGGATAACGGTGATAGGGCAACTTGATCCATTCCACATAAGATTTCTTCGTCTTGCTGCCTGGCAAGGTATTGTGTACGAAGGGGAATGAAAGCGGTGTGTTGGGACGTTTTGGGCCATAATGTATCTTGCTGACAATCAAATAGTCACCAACGCAAAGCGACTTCTCCATACTCGAAGTGGGGATGGTGAAAGCCTCGAAAACGTATGTTCTGATGATTAAGGCGGCGACCACGGCAAAGATGATGGCATCGAACCACTCGCGTGCAGTAGACTTTTTGGGGCGAGTAGTCGTGGCAGGGTCTTGGTATTTGTCGTCCTTGACGATGATGGGGAAGAAAATGAAAGGCAAAATGGCGGCCATACCTTCCTCCCAAATCTTGAATCTGCCGAAGCACTTGCCCAACTCGACGAGCATAAGTAGCAGCATGAAGATATTGATGTAGGGAAAGACGATGAAGAACCACCACCAGAAATTCTTCTGTTTGCCGATGATTTTCAGCATAATATAAATGTTGTAATACGGGATGAGGCTATAGTAGCCCTTTTGTCCAGCAGCTTCAAACTGCTTCCAGCAGAATGCAATCGGGATGGTGAAGAGAGCCGGGACGATTAAAATGAAAAGTAATAGTGACATGATTTGACTTTGTATTTCTGTGATAACGATGTTTTTGTCAATATATTATGATGAATGTGCGCTTATTCCACAAACAAATCCTCCATTCCAAACACGCCTGTTTTCCCAACGAGGAACTCAGCAGCGGCAAGGGCACCCAAAGCAAAGCCTTGTCGGTTAAATGCCTCATGAGTGAGCGTGATCTTGTCGGCAGGCGACTCGGCCATAACGCTGTGGATGCCGTTTACCTCGCCTTCGCGTGTCACCTTAATATATAAGGTATGGTCGGCGGGTTCTTCTATGCTCCAATAGTCGTAGTTGTGGTTGACGGAAATGATGTCGTTGGCCAATTTCACTGCCGTGCCGCTAGGCTTGTCGAGCTTGTGGATGTGATGGGTCTCAGCCATCGAAAGTTGGTAACCGTACTTTTCTGCAAACTTCGCCAACTGCTTGTTGAGCAAAAACATGATGTTCATCCCGATGCTGAAATTGGGCGCATGGAAGAGGCTTTGCTTTTCGGCCAAACAGCGAGTCTTGATTTCCTCGAAATGGTCTTGCCAGGCTGTAGTGCCAACCACAACGGGCAAATGCAAATCGAAGCAGCGGTGGATGTTTCTTACCACCTGATTGGGTTGGCTGAAGTCGATGGCAACGTCAGCTTGCTTCAAAAGTTCATAGCGTTCTTCCCATTCTTGTGAGTTGTCGATGGTGACAACGATCTCATGCTGACGAGCAAAGGCGGCTTTTTCCACCTCATGGCCCATCTTTCCGTATCCTATGATTGCTATTTTCATGGCTAAAAGGTTAAAAGTTTAATTTAAACGATAACCCGACTTGGGCATATTGCGGCATCTTGATGGGGAACTCAGCGTGATGCAGATACGGATCAATGCTGAGACTGAGGTCATCGCCGATGTCGTAAGTGTATAGATGTCCGTCAACGCAGGCATCGAGGATGTTCAGGCCATACCAAGCCACAGTGAGTATGGTATAAAGTTCAAAGCTACGTCGATACGATTCCTTGTATGTTTGTAATTGATTGTCAGCATATTTGTTGGCTAATTCGGTCTCGTATGCATTGAGTGTGGCACCTTCGGGGAGATTGCCGGTTTTGAACTCATAAGCATGAAGGTAAGAACTATAATCAGAGTAGTTACTGTAAACCAAATAACCCAATCCGCCCAATCCTGCATATACAATTGGTACTTTCCACCATTTCCCGTTGTAAATCTGACCCAATCCAGGCAGGCAAGCCGACATGATTGTGGCTTTGGTGGGGCTGTGTGGCTTTTTCGCTTTGGCAGACTTTTGTTGCTTGACGATAGTGTCAGCGGTAATGATGGCGTTGCCAACAGTGTCAAACACCACGTTTTGCGCTTCCGCTTGCTGAAAGGCGACGAACATAAGGATGCCCAAAAGAAACAGGAAGCGACGCAACATGGCAGTTATTTGTTGTTGAACAGTTCCATGATGCGGTCAAATTCTGCCTCGTCCTTGAAGTCGATGACCACGCTGCCTTGACCGCTGATATTGCGCTTTACTTTCACTTTGGTGTTAAGTGTTTGCGACAGTTTCTTGATTTTGCTCTTGAAATGCTCGGGGATGAAGTTGGTCTGCTTTCTTTCTTTGGCTTCAGGGTTCTTGGCTTTTTCAGCCAATTCCTCGGTCTGGCGCACATTCATCTCCTCCGTGATGATTTGTTGGAGCAATTTCAGCTGTTCTTCTTTGTCGTTGATGTTGATGAGAGCGCGGGCATGTCCCATAGTGATGTGTCCATCTCGAATGGCAAGCTGGATTTCTGGTGGCAGCTTCAGCAATCTCAAGAAGTTGGCTACGGCGCTGCGGCTCTTGCCCACCTTCTCGCTTACTTCCTCTTGGGTGAGGTTGCACTCATCGATAAGGCGTTGATAGGAGATGGCCACCTCAATGGCATTGAGGTTCTCACGGTGAATGTTCTCAATCAGGGCGAGTTCGAGCATCTGCTCATCGTTGGCTACGCGAATGAAGGCGGGAATCTTGGCCAGGCCAGCCATCTTGGAGGCTCTCAAACGGCGTTCACCTGAGATGAGTTGGTATTTGTTGTAGCCCAGTTTCCTGACGGTAACAGGCTGAATCACACCTTGCTCTTTGATGGATTGTGCCAATTCACGCAAAGCGGTCTCGTCAAATTCGGTGCGGGGTTGGAAAGGATTGGTTTCAATGAGGTTGATATCGATTTCGGCGATGGCACCAGCCACGAAATCGCCGCTGATGTCTCTGCTGGTGATGTCGGTTTCGGGGCTTTGCATGATGGCGTCAAGGCCGCGCCCTAAGGCTCTTCTGTTTTTGTCAGGCATGGTGTTATTCTGTTGTGGCTAAGTTGTTCTTTTCGAGGATTTCGCGAGCAAGGTTGAGATAATTGATGGCTCCTGTGCTGTTGGCATCGTACATGACGATGGTCTTGCCGAAGCTGGGCGCTTCGCTCAAGCGGGTGTTGCGGTTGATGATGGTGTTGAACACCATGTCTTGGAAGTGCATCTTGACTTCTTCCACCACTTGTTTCGACAGGCGCAGGCGCGTATCGAACATGGTGAGCAGGATGCCTTCGATTTCAAGGTTGGGGTTCAAGCGGGTTTGCACAATCTTGATGGTGTTGAGCAGTTTGCCAAGACCTTCAAGGGCAAAGTATTCGCATTGCACAGGAATAATGACTGAATCGGAAGCAGTGAGCGAATTGACAGTGACAAGACCTAAGGAGGGAGAACAATCGATGATGATGAAATCATAATCTTTTTTGATGGGGGCCAGCAACTTCTTCATCATCAGCTCGCGCTCGGGCAGATTGATCATCTCAATTTCGGCACCAACGAGGTCGATATGGGCGGGCAAGAGGAAAAGATGGGGTGTCTCGGTCTCTGTGATGACCGTCTTTGGATCCACCTGGTCGATGATGCACTCGTAAATGCTAGTCTCCACGGTTCTCGGGTCGATGCCTACGCCTGATGTAGCGTTGGCTTGAGGGTCGGCATCGATGAGAAGAGTCTTGTATTCAAGAACAGCCAAACTGGCCGCTAGGTTAATGGCGGAAGTGGTTTTGCCCACGCCACCTTTCTGATTTGCAATCGCTATGGTCTTACACATTTCAGTCAAAAATTTACGCTACAAAATTACGAGTTTTGAAGGGATTTATTGCCGCCCAAAACGGAAAGTTATCAACAATGGATGAAAATGTTGAAAAGTTTATGTGGGCAATGAAGAATGCAACAAAAAAGGCCGCGGCTCATAACCGCGACCTCGGAATCTTTTTTGATAGAGGTGACACTATTTTTCCAAATCGTCAAACCATTTGTCGATGGCATTGTCAATCTCTGTGTGTTGCTCCCCATTTTCATGGTCGTAACGACGCGGCTCAGGCTGGTCGTAATAGTCGGCAGGATACTCGCCTGTTTCAATGTATTTGATGGCATCGCTCAAGCCTTTTGACACCTTCTCGAAGTCTTCCTTATAGAGGAAAATCTTGTGCTTCTCATAGAAGAAGCGTTGCAAACCTTCGTCAAAGCGGCGCTTGCTTTCGGTTATGGTGATGTACTTCTCGTCGTTTTTCGTTGACTTCACATCGAAAAAGTAAGTCCTCTTACCTGCTTTCACTGCCTTCGAGAACAATTCCTCTTTTCCTTTCATTTCATTTTCTTCCATCATGTCTTTCAATAATTTGATTCTTTCTTTTTGTTCTTTATTATTTCGATAGATTCAATAACCCTATTTGAAATTGTGGGGCAAAAATAGGAAAAAAATGGATAATGAGACCTTTTATGTATTATTTTTGCACTCAAAATCTGTAACCTTATGGAACTTAATTTGAAACGACCCATAGCCTTTTTCGACTTGGAAACGACGGGACTTAACACATCGCACGACCGCATCGTGGAAATGAGTGTGCTGAAAATCAATGTGAACGGTGAAGAGGAACAGCGCGTTTGGCTTTTGAATCCAGAGATGCCGATTTCTGCCGAGTCCACCTCAGTGCATGGCTACACTGATGAGATGGTGGCCGATAAACCCACTTTCCGCGAAAAAGCAAAGGAAATAGCCCTTTTCATCGGCAATGCTGACCTGGCAGGCTATAATATCTTGAAATTTGACCTTCCGATGCTTGTTGAGGAATTCCTCCGTGTGGACTACGACTTTGACCTCAAAAGTCGCGACTTTATCGATGTGATGAACATTTATATGAAGATGGAACCGCGCACGCTGAAGAGTGCCTACCGTTATTTCTGTCATGCGGAATTGGAGGGCGCGCATGGTGCTATGGCTGATACCAAAGCCACGTATGATGTGCTACGAGCTATGCTCGACAAATATCAAGGCATTGATTTTGAAGATGGTAAAGGAAATAAATCTCAAGGTCCAACAAACGATATGAAGCAACTTTCTGAGTTTTCTGCTCACCATAAAAATGCTGACCTTTCGGGACAAATCATCTTTGACGAGGAAGGCAAGGAGGTCTTCATGTTCGGCAAGCACAAAGGCAAGAGGGTGGAAGATGTGTTCCGTATGGAGCCGCCTTATTACGATTGGATCATGAAAAACGACTTTCCGCTCTATACGAAGAAGGTGGTGACGGCCATCAAGTTGCGAATGGGAGGCAAGAGTGTGAAACACTAAATCTATGAAAATCATTTGTATAGGACGCAACTATTTGGCGCATATCAGGGAACTGGACAATGACCTGCCGACAGAGCCTATGTTTTTTATGAAGCCGGAAACGGCTTTGTTGTCAGCAGGTGAGGCTTTCCCTTATCCTGATTTCAGCAATGAAATCCATTACGAGACAGAGTTGGTATTGCGTATCTGCAAATTGGGAAAAGCGATTGATGAGAAAATGGCTTCTGAGTACTATGATGCCATCACTGTAGGTATTGACTTTACTGCTCGTGACCTGCAAAGCCAATGCAAGGCCAAAGGTCATCCTTGGGAGATGGCCAAATCATTTGATTATTCTGCCCCTATTGGTGAGTTCAAGAAAATCAGTGAGTTGAGGAACCCTGCTGATATCGCTTTTGGCATGAAACTCAATGGCGAATGGGTGCAGCAAGGGCATAGCCGCGACATGATTTTCAGTTTTGATAGGATCATTGCCTATGTCTCCCGTTTCGTTACCTTGAACGAGGGTGACTTTATTTTCACGGGTACGCCTCAGGGAGTAGGTGAGGTGCATATCGGCGACAATTTGGAGCTTTTTTTGGAAAACGAATTTGTTTTTGGATTTAAAGTTAAATAAATAATAATCAATAAAATAAACATATGAAAAAACTATTCCTTTTAATCTTATTGGCAGCGGGCTTGAGCCTCTCCGCCCAGCCGCTGTGGCTGCGCCACAATGTGATTTCGCCTCAGGGCGACAAGATTGCCTTTTGCTTCAAAGGCGATGTGTATGTGGTGAACACCACTGGCGGTAAAGCACTGCAAATTACAACAAACGCGGCCTACGATGCCGACCCGATTTGGTCGCCCGACGGCAAACAGATTGCTTTCGCCACCGACCGCAATGGCAATTTCGATGTCTATCTGGTCTCAGCAGAAGGCGGTGTCGCAAAACGCATTACGACGAACTCTGCCACTGAAATCCCTTTGGCTTTTTCACCTGACGGAAAGGAAATCTATTTTTCTGCTCAAATCCAGAAGGCTGCCGAGAATGTGCAGTTTGCCTCGGGCTGGATTACCGAGTTATATAAGGTGAGCACCGAAGGCGGTCGCCCCGAACAGGTGGTAGCCGTGCCCGTGAGTAGCATGTCGTTCGATAAGGACGGCAAGTCGTTTCTTTACTACGACCGCAAAGGCAGCGAAAATGTGTGGCGCAAGCATCACACCTCTTCTGTTGCCCGCGATGTGGTGTACTACAATGCAAAGAAAAAGACCCACGCCATTCTCACCACCAATGTCGGCGAGGACCGCGACCCGCGCTATTTGCCTGGCTATAAGGATGTCGTATTCCTCAGCGAGCGCAACAACGGCAGTTTCAATGTATACAAAGCACCCGCCAACAACCTTGAACAGGTGGAGGCGGTGACTAACTTCAAGACCCATCCTGTCCGTTTTCTGAGTGTGGCCAATGACGGCCTGCTGTGCTACGGCTATATGGGTGAGATTTATACCCAGCGCATTGGTAGTGAGCCACAAAAGGTGAATATTGAAATTATCAATGACCAAGAAGCCAACCAAAAGGTGAAGCAAGATTTTAAGGGTATCGGCGATTTCGATTTGAGTCAGGATGGCAAACTGATTGCTTTCATCTCTCGCGGCGAGCTCTTTGTGACGGGTGTCGATGAATATGCCACTACCAAGCAAATCACGCACACGGCCCAAGCTGAGCGCAACCCTTCGTTCTCGAAAGACGGTCGCTCCATCGTCTATGCCTCTGAGCGTGATGGCTACTGGAATCTCTACCAAGCCAAAATAGAGCGCAAGGAGGACTTTAACTTCGCCTACGCTACCTTGATTGAAGAAAAACCGCTGTTCGACAACGATGGCATAGAGCGTATCGCCCCGTGCTATTCGCCCGATGGCAAGGAAATCGCCTTCATCGAAAATCGCAGTGTCTTGAAGGTTTATAATGTGGCTTCAAAACAGGTGCGCCAAATCACAGATGGACGTCAGCATTACGAGACCGACGACTACGGCTTCTCCTACGAGTGGTCGCCTGACGGACAATGGTTTGCCCTGACTTTGATTTCCCATATGCGCGACCCTTATTCTGATATAGGCATCGTGAAAGCTGACGGCTCGAAGACTATCTACAACATCACCGAAAGTGCCTACATCGATGGTAGTCCTCATTGGGCTATGGAAGGTAATGCCATCATTTATCGCTCAAATCGTTATGGAATGCGCTCCCATGCTTCGTGGGGCAGTCAAAACGACGCTTTCATCGCTTTCTTGAATCAGGATGCCTACGACAAATTCCGCCTCAGCAAAGAGGAATATGCCTTGCTGAAGGAGACGGAAAAAGGCAAGAAGGATGACAAGAAAGACGAATCAAAGAAGGAGGAAAAGAGCGACAAGAAAAAGGATAAGAAAGACGATAAGAAGGATGAAAAACCCAAGGAAGCCAAGAAAATAGAGGTGGATTTGGAGCATTTGCAAGATCGCGTGATGCGTTTGACACCGATGTCTTCAAACTTGAGTGGCATAGCGCTTACCAACGATGGCGAGAAGTTCTATTTCATGACTTCTTTCGAGAAGGGCTATGACCTTTGGGAAATGGATGTGCGCGAAAAATCGATGAAGATTACGAAAAAGCTGGGGCAGGGTGGTGCGCAGCTGAGGATGCAAGGCGATAACCTCTTTGTGCTCTCAGGCAACAACTTGCAGAAATTCGACAAGAGCGGCAAATCCTCTTCGATTAAATACGACGCTACCATGGAACTCAACCTTGCCGAAGAGCGCGAATACATGTTCAACCATGTCTTCCTGCAAATTGAGAAGCGTTTCTTCATGAAGGACCATCACGGCGTGGATTTGGCACTGATGAAAGAGGCTTATCAGCCTTTTCTTGCGCATATCAACAACAACTACGACTTCTCAGAAATGTTGAGCGAAATCCTCGGTGAGCTGAATGTGTCGCACACGGGTTCGGGTTACCGGCCTGGAAGCAAAGGCGATGCCACAGCTGAGTTTGGTGTGTTGCTTGACCTCGACTATAAAGGTGATGGCCTGAAAATAGCTGAGGTAGTGGAAGGTGGACCTTTTGACAAGAAAAACTCAAAGGCGAAGGCAGGCACCATTATCCAAAAGATTGATGGCGTGGAGATTGAGAAGGGTATGGACTATTATCCTTTGCTCAACAACAAGCGTGGCAAGACGGTTTTGGTGACCCTTTCCGATGGCGGCAAGACTTGGGATGAGACCGTGAAGCCCATTAGTCATGGTGCGATGAACGATTTGCTTTACAGCCGTTGGGTGAAACACAACGAGGAGACGGTGAAGAAGCTGTCCAACGGTCGCTTGGGCTATGTCCACATCAAGAGTATGGGCGATGCCAGCTATCGTGATGTGTATTCGCAAATCCTTGGCAAATACAACCTTTGCGACGGCATTGTCATTGACACACGCTTCAACGGCGGTGGTCGTCTGCACGAAGACATTGAGATTCTCTTCAGTGGTGAGAAATACCTTGAGCAAGTCATCAATGACAGCGTGGCTTGTGTGATGCCTTCGCGGCGCTACAACAAACCTTCGGTGATGATTATCGGCGAAGCCAATTATAGCAACGCGCATGGCACGCCTTGGGTCTACAAGCACAAGAAGATGGGTAGCCTTGTCGGTATGCCTGTGCCTGGCACTATGTCGAGCGTGACGTGGGAGACTTTGCAAGACCCATCATTGTATTTCGGTTTGCCGGTGGTGGGTTATCGCACCGAGCAAGGCAACTGGCTGGAAAACACACAATTGGAACCTGATATCAAGGTGCGCAACACGCCGGAGAAGATGGCGGATGGCATCGATGAACAGCTGGAGGCAGCTGTAAAGGAATTGCTGAAAGAGGTGAAGGATTTCCATTATTGGGGAAAATAACGATGGCCTATGGCTTATGGCCAATGGCATGCCCTTACCATAGGTCTGCCATTGGCCATAGGTTATTAGCCATAGGCAATAATTAGCACAATTTTTGCGTTAGCATGGGAAAACAACTCTCCCATGTGTTTCCGTTTGCATCTTATAATTGTCTTTGCATTCTTAAGCCTCACAACCTTTGCCCATTCTGTGGTAGAACAGGAGGGTTTTTATGAGGTGGAGCATTTATGGACGTGCAACGGTAAACAATGTTCCATTACACTGAATATCAGCACAAATCTATACGATTATTACCAAAACGAGCGTGAACATTTGGCTTATCGATACCAGTTCAATGGTGGCGAGATACCGCCGAATTACTATGGTTTCATGCTCTCCGAACATGACCGCTCTGTGTTAGGGGCTTTGGCTGATGAATTTAGCACTAACAGCACTACAGAGAAGGAAGAAGTTGAATTGGCATTGACGTTTGTGCAATCTTTGCCTTACGCATACGATTCCACCACAAAAGGTACAAATGAATACTTGCGTTACCCAATTGAGACCTTGGTGGACGGTTGCGGCGACTGTGAGGACAAGGTGGCTTTGTTGGCGGCTTTGCTCTACGAAATGGAGGTGGATTTCATCCTGTTGGTGCTACCTGAGCATATGTCCATCGGGGTGCATTGTGATGGGATTGAAGCCAGTCGCTATCTTTCGTTTCGAGACAAGAGGTATTATTATATGGAGACCACTATGGAAGGTTGGCGGATTGGACAGATTCCAGAGGATTATTATGATGTTGAAATGGAGGCCGTTCCTGTCGATGACACACCGAGCCTACTCATTCAAGGGGTGCGTTTTGAGTCGCAGCCGACCTTTGTATTTGAGAAAGGCAACTGCACATTGGAACTCGGCCTGCACAATCTGGGTCCGGGCAAGGTGACTGGACTTCAGGTGCATGTGTGGATTGTCGAAAAAGGGAGACGAAACCGCTTGCTGGCCGAAGAATCCTATTGGCTCAATGACCTGCAGGAAGGTCAACAACGCACTGAAACACTTTTGCTTAAGAGTCTGATTAAGGAAAATTGCATTATGCAGGTGGAAGTGACGGGTAACGAGGTTCTGCCCCAATTCTATGAGGTGGAATTGAGTTATAGTCGCACGAGGATTAAATAATCATTCCACCATCACCTCATCCATAAAGATCCAAGAGTCATATCCCGCTCCAGGCAGGCCTTCGGGCAATTTCCCTGGGTTTTTCACCACGATACGCAGATAGCGTGTCGAAAGAGTAGACAATTCGAATCGTTCACGAAAAGTGTGATTGCCTGTCAAAGGTGTTTCTGTCGTGAGGGTGAAGGACTTGTAAAGTTTGTAGCTCTTGCCATCATTGGAGGTGTGGACTTCAATCTCGTTGGGACTCAAAATCCAATCGTGGGCGTTGACCAAGAAACCGATGTTTAGCGCGTTGACTTTTTGGTACTTGCCGAAGTCCAGTTCGAGGTCGGCGTCGATACCATAGAAACCTTGCCAATGTCCGTCAGTGTAGTCATCGCTGCCGAGGCTGCCGTCAACGAGGGCATTGTCACCACCACCCGAATACTCGGGGCGGTAGTTGCCTGCTGGACTGTTGAGTTGTTTCAGCCGCCCCATGCCCTTGTGATAGCTGAAATACCGCTCGGAGCAAACGGCTTTGCCTAGGACATCGAAACAAGCTGCTTTCACGAGGCAAGGGCACTCCAGAACGACGGGGCTTCGATAGACGGAATCGTTTGGTGTAACTTCTTTTCCATCAATGGTATAGCGGATTTCCTTGTCCCCGAAAATGGTCTTCAGCGCAACTGCTGCATTGACTTTTCCATCCATTATAGGTTCGATAAACGGCAGGTATTCAAGTTGTTGGAGTTCTCGGGCAATGTCATCGTACTTTTTCATATTGACATCGAGCCAATAGGGGCGGCTTTCGATGTTCCATACCGTGACATACTCTTTTTTCAACTTATGCAGCGTGGAAATCAGCTCTTGAACCATCCGTTGGCTTTCAGCGATGTTGGCCTTGCTTGGTTCGTTGAAAGTGCGATAGAGTTGGCAGCGTGTGAGATTACGCTTGGCACACCACTGCATGCGGTGCACGGCATAAAGGGCGTTGTCAAAAAGGTCGGCGTTTTGCTTCACCTGTTTCTTGTCATTGATCAAGGTCTTTTCCAAGGTGGATAGTGCTACGGACACTCTTTGGTTCAATGCCTTAATGGAGTCGTTGACAAGGGCAGTGTAGAAGGGCGCCATAGGTTCCGTCATGGCGGTGAACTTGCCGATGCCGTCGATTTTCGACCATTCGGAGATTTCATCCAAATGTTGGCAGATTTCGTCGGAAAGGCTTCCTAAGAAATGCGCGGTGAAGTTGCTATCGGTATCGCGTTCTTGTTTTGTGGAGGGATTCCAACTTGCTTCTGCACCTACGGCAAGGCCATATAACGCACTGTTGGTCAACGACTCGCCAAAGTCGTCCCAGCAAGTGTTGATGACCCCAAGGGCACCGTTTTTGTAGCCGTCGCGGCAGAGGTTGATGATGTTGGCCTTGAACTCGTAATGCTTAGGCCAAACCCTTTCGGAAAGGCTCACACCAGGCGCGACGAAGAAATTCCGCCCCGATTTGACATAAGGTTGTAGGAAGTCATCGAAACTGTCGAGGCCAACATAGCTCCATGCGATGAGGAAGATGTCGTTGTCTAAATTGTCAAGGATTTCAGGATGTTGGTCGGCGATGTCGCCCCACATCATCACGCGCTTGCGATAGGGGCGTAGCATCCGATTGACGCGGTTGATATGCTGGTAGTAAACCTTTTCCGCTCCAAGTGAATCAACATAAGCCTTGGCATAGCCTTGGCCGAGGCTTTCGGTTTCATCGCAATTAATGTTGAAATAGGGTGACTTATAGGCTCTTGCCACTTCGCGGAGATGGTCTTCAAGGAATTGGTAAGTTTCCTCCTTGGCGGGGTTGAGGTTCCATTTCGTGTCGGCCAAATGGCTGTAGAAGGGATTGCATAAAATCTCCTCGAAATGTCCGAAACATTGCTGGTTGCCAATGATTTGGATGTGATATGGCTTGCAAAAATCCTCCAACTCCTTGATTTCCTCGGCAGTGAAAGCATCGGTGGGAGCAATGTCGGGATGGCACTTGGTCTTGAAAGTGTGTTCGGTATAAAGCGAGAAGGCATTGAGCTTGCACTCAGCCATTTGCGGGATGAGGCGTTTCAGGTAGTCCATACTGACGATGGGGCCACGGCTGATGTCGTCTTGCCATGCGCGGATCTTGAAGTTAGGCCAGTCGGTGATGGTCATGCAAGGGATATTAATTTCGCCTTTGTTCTTCAGAAAGGAGTAACGGTAGAGCTGTTTCAGGCTTTGGACAGCGTAAAAAAGCCCTGTGTTGGTGGTAGCTTCAAGTCGAATGAAATTGTTGTTGACGGTCAGACGATAGGCTTGGTCCTCGTTTTCGCTCACGCCTAAATGGTCAGTTTTTATCAGCTCAATAAAGTGCTTTCCTTTTATTACACCTCTCGAAAACTGCACTTTTTTGCCGCTGATGAGGTCCAAATCGTTGCGGAAAAGCATGATAATCTGGTTGATTTCAGCATCGGAGGCATCGTAGGTAAGGACAACTTCCTCGTTCCAAACGAACTGACCTTCTTGGGTCTGGACTTGTTGTGGGGTAGGAAGAATATGGGCGTTTTGCGCGATGGCGCTTAACGTGAAAAAGCAGAGAAGAAATGAGATGAGGACTTTGGCTTTCATGGTTAAACGACAATTCAAAGTTTGTGTTGTTTATTTGATGATTTGTCTCGCCCATTCAGGCAGTTGCTCCACATACCTTTTTATAATGACACCGTCAGAAAGGCGTAGAAGCAACTGCTGTTCGGCATTGTCAATGGAGTTGTCGTATAGGTAAGTGCGGTCAACTTTGGTGGAGATATACTTGCAGTTGAGGATGGATTTTTGGTAACGCGAAATAACCTTGGTAATTGGCACATCGTGGCCACCTTTCATCACCCGTTGGGCAATGCGTGAGGCGTTGATGGCAGGTGATTTTGTGCAGACGAAAAACAACCTGACGAAGAAGCCTGCTTCTTTTGCCCTTTCAATGTAGTCGATTTTGTCTTTGGCAGACAAAACTGTTTCAAAAATCAGACTTTTCCGTTCAGCCAAGCACTTTTCTCGCCATTCTTCGCAATAAACCACTGCTTTTTTTATCGCCTCCATCGAGTTCCAATCGCCGAATCTTTCTTGTGCAACAATGTCTGGATTGATGTAAACGGAATCCTCCATCCACTCATGATCAAGAATCTTTGTGGTCACAGAAGTTTTCCCACTTCCATTAGGACCGGCAATGACAATCAAAACGGGTTTATGAATTTTGGCGTTCATGACTTTGCACCATATTGCTGTTGGTAAAGTTCTTGGATTTGTTGGAAAAACCGAGTTTCGGCTTCCTCATTTGTGCGGCGTGCTTCTTCCGCTACTTCCCGCATGATATACTCCAGCATCTCATCCGTCGGTTCTTCCAACGAAGTCAATCGGTAGGCGTTGATTTCTTTCTCTGACATGGTTTTTCTGTCTTTATGTTGCGCAAAAATAGTGCTTTTTTCACAATTTGCGTCCTTTCCCACTAACAATTCAACAATTCAACACCCAACGCTTCAACAATTTCAATATCTTTGCCCCAAAATTCTAAAACTATGATACGATTGGAAATCTGTGCCAACGGCATCAAGTCGTTGCAGAACGCGATGGATGGCTGCGCCCAGTGCGTGGAGTTGTGCGAGTGCCTCGAAGTGGGCGGTGTGACCCCTTCGTTCGGCACTTTGGCCAAAGCCATCGATATTTCGTTTATCCCCATGCGCGTGCTCATCCGTCCGCGACCGGGCAACTACATCTACGACGAGGAAGAAGTCGAGATGATGAAAACCGACATCATGCTTTGCAAGAAGCTTGGCTTCGAAGGCGTGGTCATCGGTGCCTTGAATGACAAGGGAGAGCTTGACGTTGAGACGATTAAGGCTTTGATGGGAGCAGGAGAAGGACTGAAGTTCACCTTCCACCGTGCCATCGATGCCTGTCTGAAGCCTTTCGAGGCTGTTGAAAAGTTGATAGAACTCGGCTTTGACAAAATCCTGACCTCGGGTGGCAAGCCCACAGCCTTGGAAGGCGTCCCGATGATTGCGGAGATGCAGTTGCGTTATGGCGACAAAATCGGCATCATGCCTGGTGGTGGCATCAACCTCGGCAATGTGAAAGAGATTCTTGACATGACGGGCACGTTGCATTGCCATGCCTCGCTGGCGCATTGGGTGCCGCGCTTCAATGAGAAACTCTATCCGAACCAAAAGGACAACACGGGTGCCACTATGGTCTGGACCGAGTCGAACAAGGACTTGATTTACGAGATGGAAAAGATGCTGAATCCGTTTTAATTGTCTCACGCTAAAAGAATTATTTCACGCAGAATACGCAGAACTATATGAACCTACCGGCTGCAAAATATGCGTCGCTTTGCGTCATCGCGAGGAACGAAGCAATCCACAAAAAGACTTACTATCTGGATTGCTTCGTTGTTCCTCCTCGCAATGACGCGAAGCGTGTTGGCGCGAAGCGGCAACAATTCCCATAATTCTGCGCTTTCTGCGTGCCAAAAAAAAACTCACAATGAAAAAACTACTTCCCCTGATATTACTGGCATTCGCTTTTTCAGCATGCCAACAAGTCGAAAAGCCCAACGTCGTTGCGCAACTCCTCAACCAAGGCTGGACGCTCACGAGCGACACCTTAGATATTAATATTCAAGTCGATGTGCCTTCGGTGGTGCAGCAAAGCCTCTATGACAACGGCCTGATACCGCATCCCTATCTCGGCACGGTAGAAAACCAATTGCTCTGGATCTCCGACCATCCTTGGAATTACACCTTGCATTTCGATGCGAGCAAGGATTTGCTTGAAAAACAAGTGGTTGAATTGGAATTTGATGGCATCGATACATACGCCGAAGTGAAATTGAACGGCGAAAAACTCTTCTTTGCTGACAACCAATTCCGCGTTTGGAAACACGATGTGAAAGACTTGCTGAAAAAGAAAGACAACCTTTTGGAAGTGCATTTCCTTCGTTATGACAGCACACAACTGGCTTTGTATGAGCAACATCAGCCTCGATTGCCCGAGAAATATGCCGTTTCGCGCAAAGCACCTTACCAGCATGGCTGGGACTGGGCACCGAAGTACAAGAATGTGGGCATTTGGAAACGGGTGGAATTGATCGGTTGGTCGGATGCGAAATTGCAAAACGCATATATTCTCACAGAAAACATTGATAACGAGAAGGCTACGATGCGTTTGTGCCTTGATGTGGAAAGCAAGGCTGAAGGAAATTACGTGGCGGAAATTTATGTCAATGGTGAGAAAAACAGCCAGAAAAACATACACCTTAATGGCGGTACCCAAAATGAGATCCTGAACTTTGAAATGGAAAATCCAGAATTGTGGTGGCCCAACGAGATGGGCGAACAACCGCTTTATGTCTTTGATGTGCTTCTGAAAGACGAAGATAAGGTTTTGGATTTCAAGAAAATATGGTCTGGAATTAAGACTTTCGAGATGGTCGATGAGCCTGACAGCATCGGGCGGGCATTCTATTTCAAGGTGAATGGAGTACCGATGTATGCCAAAGGCGCCAACTATGTCCCCGAGGAGATGATTGAGACTTGGAATGATGTTGACCATACGATTCAACTCTTGGAGCAAGCCAAAGACGCTCATTTCAACATGTTGCGCGTGTGGGGCGGCGGCATTTATCCCTCTGACGACTTTTTCACGCTTTGCGACAAATATGGCATCTTGGTTTGGGAGGACTTCATGTATGCAGGAACGATGTATCCCTACGACGAGGCTTTCCTCGAAAACGCCCGAATCGAGGCGGAGGAGCAGGTGAAACGCTTGGCTTCGCATCCTTCGTTGGCCTTGTGGTGTGGCGGCAACGAGATTTCGGAGGGTTACTATAACTGGGGCTGGCAGCAGTCATTGGGCTGGAGTGAGGAAGACGACAAAGCCATCAAAGCAGGTTATGATAGATTGTTTGAAAATATTCTGCCTCAAGCCGTTGGGCAATTTGACGGCACGCGCCCCTATTGGCCGAGTTCGCCCTCGAAAGGATGGGGCCGTCCCGAAAGCCTGACGGAAGGCGATGTTCATTATTGGGGCGTTTGGTGGGGCGAGCAGCCATTCGAGGTCTATCGCGAGAAGGTGGGCCGCTTCAACAGCGAATACGGCTACCAAAGCTATCCCGATTATTCGACCTTGCTGAAAATCGCTCAAGGCGAGGAACTGAGCAAGGATGCCGAGGTGATTGCAGCGCATCAAAAACACGCCCGTGGCACCCGCCAAATCGACGACTTCATCCAACGGTATTACCCCGATGTGCAACCCAAGGATTTTGAGGAATACGTGCATTTGAGCCAACTCTCGCAAGCCTATGGCATGGAAATCGCCATCGAAGCGCACCGCACGGCAAAGCCCTACAATATGGGCACGCTCTATTGGCAACTCAACGATGCCTGGCCTGTGACTTCATGGTCTTCGATTGACTACTACGGCAATCCCAAGTTGCTGCAAGAGCGGCTGAAAACGCTTTTTGCGCCCGTGCTTTTAAGCCTCGACCAAAAGGATTGCGGCGTTTTCGTCACTTCCGACCTGCTGCGCAACATTGACGGCACGTTGTCCATCACGGTGTGCGACCTTGAAAACCATCCGCTGTTTGAGAAAAAAGTGGAGGTGAAAATGGATGCCAACGAGAACCGAAAATACGTTGTTGAAGGCCTTGGCGAATCCCTGCGAAACGCAGACCTGCAAAAGGTTTACGTGAAGTTGGCACTGTTCGAAGGCGACACCATCACCGCAGAGCGCAAATGCCACTTTTTCGCTTTTTTTGAGTGAAGCCTGTAACTTTTTTGTTGTTTCTCCGTATTACGTTCGATGACGCGAGACTACGAGACGGCCCTTCAACCCTTCGATGGGTCTTAGGGGGCACAGATTCAGGGACCTAAGCCCATCGTCAAAGAAAAAAGTTACGACTAACAACTAAACATCAATAAAAATGAAAACAAGATTTTTGATTGCAGCGATGCTGCTGATGGCCTTCGGAAACGTGAAGGCACAAGACACGATTACTGTGGTGAAAAAAGGTGCTGATGCGAAAAAAGCGGATACCCTTCGGGTCATTACTCCCAATATGTCGGAGCTTCTCGAACTGATGCAGGAACTGGGTGTGTACCTTCGGCATCTTAATGATTCAGTCAATTGGGAAAGTTTTGGGGAAGATATGGAGAAGTGGGGTGCTGAAATGGAGGAATGGGGCAACAAAATGGAGAGATGGGGCAACGACTTTGAGAAAAGTTTTGAACAGCCCTACAGCCCAAAAATCTCAACCAATGATGGCTCACAAGTCCGCTCCATCATTATGGCGGGCTCGGGCGATGTTCGTATCGAGCAAAGCCAAGATGGTTTTTCATTGCGTCGCGACAGCAAAAACACTTCCGAACGCCTTATAATGAATGGTTCGCTGCTCTTGAAAGGCTCAAGCGACTACGAAGTGGCTTTGCCTCAGCTTGACGAAGTTGTCTTGCGTTCGTCGGGCGATGTCATAGGGAGAGGAACGATAAAAGGCCAAACCCTCAGGATTCTGGCCATGGGTTCTGGCGATATTGTGCTGGACGTGGATTACGACACTGTCAACGTACAAATGACAGGCTCGGGCGACGTCACACTTAAAGGGCGATGCAAGGTGATCGATGCCAAGATTTTAGGCTCGGGCGACTTGAAGATGTCGCAACTTCAATATGCTGATTCAAACATCACAGCGACAGGTTCCGGGGAAGTGCTGTCGAATGGTCATAGGGATGTGGTAGAGCATAAATCCCATCAGGGGAAGAGATCCGAAAAAAAGAGCCTCCTTTACGACGCCAACTGGAACGGCTTTGAGGCAGGTTTGAATATGTTGATGGGCCCTGGATCAGTAGGTTATGAGTATTTGGAACTGCGTCCTATGAGGAGTTGGGTGTTCAATTTCAACATCGCCGATGTGGGGATTGCTTTCGACCGTCGCCATACGGCAGGTCTTTATACGGGTATTGGTTTGGGATGGAACAACTATAGTTTCAATAACCCAGTACGTCTGACCAAGGGTGAGAATCATCTTGAAGCTGAGTGGATTGACCCTGCAGAGTCCGTTGTGAAGAGAAGCAAACTCGGTGTGTTGTATGTCCAGGCTCCGATAATGATAGAGGTGCGTCCTACCCGTCGTTTCTATATCGCTGCTGGAGTCACGGGTGGATTGCGAGTTGACACTTGGACCAAAATCAAGTTCCAGAATGGAGATGTGAACAAGGTGCATAGCGACTATTATGTGAATCCATTCAAGCTGGATGCCACGTTGCGCATTGGAGGCAATAACCTAGGCTTCTTTGCCCAATACAACCTTCTGCCCACTTTCGATGAGGCTCATGCGCCGACCTGCCATACGGCGAATTTTGGGTTCAGCATCAATTTTTAAAGGCAAATAATGTCAATCAAAAAGGAAGGTCTTTTCAGTAGTTAGATAGTCAAATCTGACCTTGGTTGAATAGGTAAAGAGTTCAGTGTTGCACTGGGCTCTTTTCTTTTGGCATTCACTTGGTTCTTTGGTTGTCAAAGCAAAGTGTCTTTTTTGCATATTAAAACCCCGAGAGTTATTTGACTAACTTTCGGGGTTTAGAACAATCCCCAAGGGGATTCTTAATGGTTTCCGTGACCCGGCTGGGGCTCGAACCCAGGACCCCAACATTAAAAGTGTTGTGCTCTACCTGCTGAGCTACCGAGTCATCCTTGCTTTTTGCGGGTGCAAAAGTACAGCTTTTTTCGTTATCACTGACTTTTTCAGCCAATTTTTTTTCATTCATCCAACAATCCCTTGCCCTGACGCACGATAACAATCTCATTGCCAGTGCAATCCACTACGGTGCTCTCCTCATTTTCGCCCGCACCACCATCGATGACGATGTCCACCAAGTCCTTGTAGCGGTCGTGAATCTCCTCAGGGTCGGTGAGGTAGGGGTTAATCTCATCTTCCTCGTCGGCCAATGAGGTGGTCATGATGGGACTCCCGAACTCCCTCACAATGTTCGTGATGATGGGCTGGTCAGGGATGCGGATTCCTATGGTCTTTTTCTTGCTTTGGAAGATGCGTGGGATGTTGTTGTTGGCCTCTAAGATGAAAGTGAATGCTCCAGGCAAGTTGCGTTTCATCATTTTGAAGACATAGTTGTCAATGGGTTTGGTGAATTCACTCAACATACTGAGATCGTGAAAGATAAATGAGAAGTTGGCTTTCTCTTTTTTGACACCTTTTATTTGGCAGATGCGCTCAAAAGTGTGCGGATTGTTAATGCAGCCGCCCAGACCGTACAGAGTGTCGGTTGGAAAGATAATGGTGCCACCGTCAGACAGGCATTCTAGGATTATCTTGACGTAGCGTGGGTTTGGATCCGTCGGGTAGAGTTTGAGTATCATAGACTTACTAAAAATTTCGGCAAAAATAGTAAATTGTTGCCGACCAAAGATGAAAAACTGTATTTTTGCAGTCCATCTACGGAATATCACCGCAGATGTTTTTTTGTTTTATCACCTAAATTGAAAACATTATGGGCGGCTTTTTCGGCACGATTTCCAGACATCCTTGTGTAAAGGATTTGTTCTATGGCATTGATTATCACTCCCATCTCGGCACTAAACGTGCGGGTATGGTAACTTACGACGGCGAGTTGTTTCACCGATCTATCCACGATATTGAAAACTCGTATTTTCGTACTAAGTTTTGTGACGAACTGGGTAAGTTTGAGGGTAATATAGGTATCGGTGTCATCAGCGACACGGACGCACAACCCATTGTGGTTAATTCTCACTTGGGCAAGTTTGCCATTGCTACGGTAGCCAAAATCAACAATTTGGATGACCTTGTTGACCATTGCCTTAACAACAGACAGCATTTTGCTGAATTAAGTTCGGGTGCGACCAATCCTACCGAATTGATGGCTTTGCTCATCACCCAAGGCGAGGATTTTGTCGATGGCATTCAGAATGTATATAATAAGGTGAAGGGTTCGTGTTCGATGATTATTATGACCTCTGATGGAATCATCGCTGCCCGTGACTATTATGGTCGCACGCCCATTGTTATAGGGAAGAGCGAGGAAGGCTATGTGGTGGCCTCGGAAAGCCACAGCTATATTAATCTCGACTATACGACTTGCTATAATGTTGGTCCCGGCGAAATCGTCAAGGTGACTCTCGATGGTGTGCAGCAGTTGTTGCCGCCTAATACGAAAAAGCAGGTGTGCTCATTCCTATGGATTTATTATGGTTATCCTGCTGCAGATTATGAAGGCATTAACGTGGAAGAGGCGCGCTACAATGAAGGCCGGGAAATGGGCAAATATGATTATGTCGACATCGATTACGTGTCTGCTATCCCCGACTCAGGCATCGGTATGGCATTGGGCTACTCCAACGTGCGCAAAATACCGTATCTTCGTGGTGTAGTGAAGTACACACCCACTTGGTCACGTAGCTTTATGCCTGTAAACCAGAGTCAGCGTGAGCATGTGGCAAAGATGAAGCTTATCCCTAATCGAGCACTTCTCCAAGGCAAAAAGGTGGCTTTTTGCGACGATAGCATTGTGCGTGGTACCCAGTTGCGCGACAACGTGAAGATGCTATACGACTATGGTGCTAAGGAAGTACATGTACGTATAAGTTGTCCTCCCTTGCTGTTCGGTTGCCCCTTCCTCAATTTCTCGGCCTCGAAGAATGTGATGGAACTCATCACGCGTCGTTGTATTGAGGAAATGGAGGGCGATGACAGCACTAATATTGAGAAATACTGCGACCCGACGAGTCAGGAATATGCTAATCTTGTGGATATGCTACACAAGCATGTTGGCGTGGATTCGTTGAAGTTCAATACTTTGGAAAGCGTTGTGAATGCCATTGGCCAGCCAAAATGCAACCTTTGTACACATTGCTTTGATGGGTCGAGTTACGGCCATGAGTAATTTTTTTCGGTTTTTGCTTGTCAATCCAAGAAAAGTCCGTACTTTTGCATCGGGTAAGTCTTATACGACCAGCTCCCTCTGAAATCCCCCAGGACAGGAATGTAGCAAGGGTAGGAGGTTGTAGCGGTGCGATATGAGTAGCTTACCCTTCTTTGTTTTATGACGGTAGGTTATGGTATATTCCTTCGGAATAGAAATCTTTCAAAATCATATTTAAAATCTATTGAAAATCAGAAATATGTTTTTTATTGATTTTATTTGGATTTTATTTGGATTTTATTTAGATTTCTTGCGAAGCAATCCCATAATAGTATTATTTTTGCAGGAAATAACGAAATATGAAGAAAGTCCATTTTATCGCCATTGGCGGCAGTGCTATGCACAACCTTGCCATCGCCTTGCATCGCAAGGGTTATGAAGTCACGGGTTCGGATGATGAGATTTTCGAACCAAGTAAGTCTCGCTTAGCGAAAGAAGGCATCCTACCTCCACAATGGGGCTGGTATCCAGAGAAACTAGACAAGTCGTATGACGCCGTCATTCTTGGTATGCACGCCCGCATTGACAATCCAGAACTCGTCCGTGCTCAAGAGCTTGGACTGAAAGTGTATTCTTATCCTGAATATCTTTATGAGCAAAGCAAAGACAAGATCCGTATCGTCATCGGCGGCAGTCATGGCAAGACGACTATCACATCCATGATTCTCTATGTGCTGAAGCAAGTGGGCATTGAGACAGATTTTATGGTAGGGGCGCAACTGGAGGGCTTTGATGTGATGGTACGCCTCAGCGAGACGGCCAAATATATGGTTATGGAGGGTGACGAATACCTTACATCTCCCATCGACCGAGTGCCGAAATTCCACCATTATCATCCTCATATCGCAGTAATTAGCGGCATTGGTTGGGACCATGTCAACGTGTTCCCTACTTTTGACAACTATCTGGAACAGTTCCGCATTTTTGTCCGCACTATCGAGGCGGGCGGATGCCTTATTTATGACCAGACAGATGCGGAAGCCGAAAAGATTGCTCAAGATGCGCCTTGCCAGACTTTCGGCTATGGCGTTCATCCCTTTGAAAGCAATGGCATCAAGACAATCTTGCTTTTGCCTGATGGAAGTAAGAGGGAAGTGGGCGTGTTCGGTAGCCACAATATGAAGAATATCAATGCGGCCCGACTGGTGTGCCAACAACTCCGTGTGAGTGACATGCAATTCTATGCTGCCATTTCTTCTTTCAAGGGTGCTGCAAGACGTTTGGAATTGCTGTTCGACAATGGCGACAACTTCGTCTTCCGCGATTTTGCCCATGCGCCATCCAAGGTGAATGCTAGTGTGAAGGCTTTGCGCGAGCAGTTCCCCGATAAGCACCTGCTGGCGGTATTTGAACTTCACACATACAGTAGTTTGAGTGAAATCTTCATAGACCATTATCGCGATGCGCTCAAATTGGCAGACCAAGCCATTGTGTTCTATGACCCGCATGCCGTTGCCATCAAGAAATTGGAGCTGATGCCTGACTCACGCATTATTGAAGGCTTTGGCCGCTCAGATTTGAAGGTCGTGCATAATAAAACTGAATTAGTCCATTTGCTGCAAAAAGGCCAACGGCGCAATGTCGTAGGTGCTTTTATGAGCAGTGGTGACTTCAATGGCTTGACTACAGACGATTTGAAGGCACTATACGCTTAAAACAAAAATGTCTGCTTGTCAATAGGGACATTACACTTGACATCCGAAAGGGAATAGGTGTCCTTGTTGCCCTTGTAATTGATTAAGACAATCTCCTTCAGGAGCAGACTCTCGGTGTGATATTTGAAGATAACCTGTTTGTAGCCAATGCCTATTAGTTTCTTTTTGCTGTTTGTGCAGGTGATAATATGGCAGTCGGTTTCGGTTTGGGTTTCCATGTTGTAGCTGTTTTCATCGGACAATTCTTGGATACGACCTTGGATTCCGTAAAGGAACACATTGCCCAATGATTGCATTATGCCGTTTTCTTTCAATCTGAATGTGCCTTGGAAAAGCCTAATATTCATTTTTATCATTTTCTCGTTGACAATCATATATTTGCCAGTGTCGAAATATGCGGCGAATTCTTTGGGTGAGACGAAATAGAGTTTGCCGTATTGATAGGAAATGCTTCCCGATTTGGAATAGTGGTTGTCAATGTCAGCTTCCAAAGTCTCAATTTTTTCATTGGTGGCTTTGATGCGGTTCAGCAGGACAAGGTCTTGTGCTTGCAACTGTGATGCAATCAGTAAGGCAGTGAAGAAGATGAGGACTTTTCTCATTGATTTATGATAAAAACAAAAAATGGTGCAACAAAAACCGTGCACCATTTTTATCTTTTTTTAGATTATTTGTCCAAACTCATCAAAAATTCTTCATTGTTGCGTGTTTTGGCGACCCGGTCTTTCAGGAACTCCATCGCTTCGACAGGTGTCATATCGGAAAAGTGGTTGCGCAATGCCCACACACGAGCCAAGGTGCGTTCGTCGACCAAAAGATCGTCACGACGTGTGCCTGACGCCACAATATCAATAGAGGGGAAGATGCGTTTGTTCGATAGACGGCGGTCGAGCTGCAATTCCATATTACCAGTGCCTTTGAATTCCTCAAAGATAACTTCGTCCATCTTGGAACCTGTGTCGATGAGAGCGGTGGCCAAAATGGTCAGCGAGCCGCCGTTTTCTATCTTTCGGGCAGCACCAAAGAAACGCTTTGGCTTTTGTAAGGCGTTGGCTTCTACGCCACCAGTGAGCACTTTGCCCGATGCGGGCGAAACGGTGTTGTAGGCGCGGGCCAGTCGGGTGATGGAGTCAAGCAGGATGACAACATCGTGACCACATTCGGTGAGGCGTTTGGCTTTTTCGAGAACAATGTTGGCAATTTGTACATGTTTCGAGGCGGGCTCATCGAAAGTGGACGCGATGACTTCGGCATTTACGCTACGCTGCATATCGGTGACTTCCTCTGGTCGCTCGTCGATGAGCAAGATGATCAGGTACACCTCGGGATGATTGGCGGCGATGGCATTGGCTACCTCTTTCAACAAGACAGTCTTACCAGTCTTGGGTTGGGCCACAATCAAACCACGTTGGCCTTTGCCGATGGGGGCAAAGAGATCCATAATACGGGTCGAAATGGTACATCCTTGGTGGCCTGTGATGTTGAATTTTTCATTGGGGAACAATGGGGTGAGATAGTCGAAAGGAATACGGTCGCGCACTTCTTCAGGCTTGCGGCCGTTGATGAGGTCGGTCTTGATGAGGGGGAAGTACTTTTCGCCAGCTTTGGGCGGACGAATGAGGCCCATAATTGTGTCGCCAGTCTTCAGCCCTAATAATTTGATTTGCGATTGTGACACATAGATGTCGTCAGGCGAAGGCAAGTAGTTGTAGTCTGATGAACGCAAATAGCCGAAGCCTTCAGGCAGGATTTCAAGAACGCCTTCAGCACGCACAGTACTATCAAATTGGCTCAATAGTTCGTCACGGCGTGAGCGCTGTTCAAAATGCTCTTTTTCAGGTCGTTCTTGTTTGGACTGTATGGATGTCACTTCCATTATGGGAGCGGTTTCATTGTTTTGGGATTTCTCTTCTTCGGGTGCTGCTGTCCCTTTGGGGGCTTCAGGGGAAGTGGGGGCTTCTCCCATATTTTCACGGGTGCGTTTGCGTTTTTGCTTTTGGCTCTCTTTTTTCTCGACTACAGGTTTGGGCTCAGCAGTTACTTCAGCTGTTGTGGGTTTTGTAGCATCCTCTGTAACAGTTGCAACGGCCTCTTCGCTTTTTTCTTTTTTTGGAGCGGGAGCCTGCTTGGGTTGAGCTGTATTGTTTCTTTGCCAATCATTGACATTGGCCTCGGTTTCTTTGCTGATGCGAGGACGCTTGCTTCGTTTGCCTTGTGCTGCATTTCCTTCGATCGGTTCTCTTTCAGGCTCTTTCTTTTCTTCCACTATAGGCTTTTCGGTTGGAGCGGCTTCTTTAGGTTCGCTTTTTTCTGTATTTGCAGCCTTTGTTTTTTGTTTTTTTGGTTTTGGTGCTTTCTTGATGTCAGGATGGTCTACCTGATGGTCGATGATGTCGTAAATAAGTTGGGTCCGGTCGCGGTTTTCGTCATCAATACCCATTTCGGTAGCAATGATTTTAAGGTCATCCAATGACTTCTCATTGAGTTCAAAAATGTTGTACATAAAAAATTGTTGTGAAATTCCAATTGGAATATGAATAGTAATAATGATACAATAATTTCGGTTGGAACACTTTTTTTAATCAATCCTTGATTGATACATAAAAGTGGTGCAAAATTAGCGTTTTTTTTTGTAATGGCAAGTTTTTGTTTAAAAAAACCTCTTTTCCAGTAGCTTTCTTCACTTTTTCGGTTCGATTTGTGTTTTTTTTGGCAGGTTTTGAGGGTAAAATTGTATTTTTGCGCCAATTTATTTAATTGAATTATTATGTCACAAAGATTGCAATCCATTTTCTTTTTCCTTTCAGCAGTGGTACTTGCCTTGCTTTTTTTCTTGCCTTTCGCTAGTTTTTACGGCGATTTTCATACGTTCGACCTGTTTGGCTATGGCATCAGTTCGCCTGATAAATGGGAGCAGGGTACATCGCCTTTCAAAATGACGTTTTCTCTGCCCATCCTGATTCTGACTATAACCGCAATGGTCTTGAGCGGTTATTTGGCAATGGGATTGTTCCGAGCTGTGAAGCTGGTTCAGTTCCAGAAGCTCCAGAAAATAGCTCGCGTTGACATTATTGTCATTGTGGTAGTCATTATTGCCTATCTCGGCTATTCCTATTTCATCATTCCTAAGATGGCTCAAACGGTCGATTCAACTGTTTTGGACCCTTCGTTTAGAGCGGGTGTGGCCTTCCCATTGGTCGCTTTATTACTGGTCGTCGCTGCCGCTTCTGGTCTGAAGAAAGATATTAGAAAAGTGCGTTCTATGGATCGCATTCGTTAAAGAAACTGAAAGACGCAAAACAAAGGCCGATTCCCAGTGGAAGTCGGCCTTTGTTTTTAGACAATCTTGCTTCGATCAAGATTGAAGATCTCCATATCTTTGAATGTTTTCCCATCGACAACCATCCTGATGAAAGTGATTTGTTTGTGAAACCCCGAATTGCCTGCTGCTCCAGGGTTGATATGAAGCAAATCCAGCTTTTTGTCGTATATTACCTTCAATATATGCGAATGGCCGCAGATGTAGAGGTTGGGCTTCTTGGTTTCGAGAATATACTTCACCTCAGGCATGTAATGACCAGGGTAACCACCAATGTGGGTCATATAGACGTCAACATCTTCGATATGGAAAAATAGATCTTCGGGATATTGCATGCGCACAATGTGGTCGTCGATGTTGCCATACACAGCACGCAATGGTTTGAAGTTGGCCAAAGTTTCCGCTGTTTCAATGTTACCAATATCACCCGCGTGCCACAACTCGTCTACATCTTTGAAGAAGTTGAAAAGTTGAGGTATGAGCGTACAATGAGTATCTGACAATATCCCAATGCGTTTCATTTGAAGGAGTCTCTTTTTTAAGGTGTTTGGGAGTCGGAAATACTTACTTCAAATTAATCATAAACCCAATAGCAAGCACTTCCTTGAATTGTACCTTTGAGCCTTCGATTTTTAGTCCGTCTTCACCATAGAACGGGACGTCGTAGTCATAGATGAGGTGTGTGGCTAGGTTGCAGTTAAGCCAATCGTTGACTTTCAGTACAAGCATGTTCTGCCAGTCCACGTCGATACGCTCTGGATGGTTGAGGTAGTTGGAGAAGAGTTCTAACTTTGAGTTGAAATCGATGTTCTTTGCGAGAGGATATTGGAACTTGGCCACGGCACGGGCACCAAATTCATAGCGGACTTTCGCGTTTTTGGTATGTTGGGTAGTGTCGTTGGCATCAAGTGAGTTGACACCGAAGGCACCGATGGAAGCCAAATAGTCATCGTTCACAATGGTTACACGGCCTGTGATGGGTGAGAAGTAGAGCGAGAAGTGCGGGTTAGGCACCCATTCGATACCCAGACCTAGGCTGATGTAAGCAGGTGCAAGGAACTTGGATATGTACTGAGTGGAATCTATAGCATAGTCGAAACCTTTGGCAAACTGCGAGCGGAAGGCCAACTCTGCGCCGTAGTTAAGGTGTTCGGTAGCCTTCAGTGTCGCCAATGAGGTGAACTCAATTTTGTCGTCGGTCTTGATGGGCTTTTTCTTGAAGTCGAAAATGCTGTAGCCCAAAGCAGAGTTCAAGGTGTTGTCCCACTTGAAGTTGCCATTCAAATAATGGATTTCATAGTTGAAGATGCCTTGACCGTTGATGGTGTTCTGGCCACCGGCAGCCCAATTGGTGTAGGAGCTTTGCCCGAAATTGAGACCGAAATTGCCTTTGTGGCTCCAGCCTTGCGGCAGTTCATCTTGTGCAAAAGAAACGATGGCTAATGATAAAGCCAAAACTGTGAATAAAACTTTTTTCATTTTGTTGATTATTAAATGTTTATTTAAATTCTCTAAACTCTCAACCCTAAACTCTAAACTTTAAACTCTAAACTCTCAACTAATAACTATTCCCATCTTGGAAGTTGTGATTTCCGATACTGAAGGTGATGTCTTGCATTCCAGTGCTGCGCACGTATTTCCCGTTCTTCTCAGCAGGAATCCAAACGGTCTCCTGAAGGAGCCGGATGGCCTCGTTGTCGCAGCCACCACCCACCGAGTTGACGACGACGATGTTTGACACACTTCCGTCGGTCTCTACCACAAAGCTCAGGCGCACCGTACCTTGTATCTCGCGTTCCTTGGCTTCGGCAGGAAATTCCATATGGTCGGCGATGTATTTGCCCATGTTGCTTCCGTCGGCGAAATAGGGTTTGGCCACCTCTTCCAGCTGCTTGTATTCGTATATTTTATATGAGGTGTCGGCTTCCAAAGAGAGAGGTGCCGTATGACGCTCGTGGCGTTTCCAATACCGTTTGTAGTTCTTGGTGTTGTAATCCACTTCGTATTCCGTGTCGTAGTCAGTGGGTATGCCAACATTCAAGGCGGGTTTCCATAGAATGGTCTTCACCAAATGTAGTGCGTTTTGTGAGGCAGCCTCGCTAAAGCTCGACTTTACGGCATATTGGCTGCCTGCTCCTTTGGCATCGACATGCAGGCTGACAATTACTTTGCCGTTGTTGCCATTTTGTAAGTCTGACTCAGGATAAATCATATTTTGTATGATGTATTCCTTGGTAAGTGCTTTGCCGGCAAGGGGTTCTGGGGCCGTTACTTGAGCCTTAAGTTGCCATCCTGAAAAGAGGATGACCATGGCGATGATGAGTTTTGTTTTCATAGCGTTATAGTTTTTTAATGATGCAAAAGTAATCAATTTGTTGAATTGTTGAACTGTTTATTTGTTTAATTGTTGGAAATGGTACTGCTTTTTCAACAATTAAACGATTCAACTCCCAACAATTCAACATAATTCCTATTTTTGCGGAAAATTTAGTTTATGGAAGATAATTATAAGAATAATATGGTTTTCGGCATCCATCCCGTGCTGGAACTGATCCGTTCGCAGAAAGAGATTGAGAAGGTTTACATCCAGGGCGGTATGCGTTCACCCGAGATTGCGGAGATTGCCAACACCTGCCGTGCCAACGGCGTACCGGTGCAGTTTGTGCCTATTGAGAAGATGAACCGCCTGACGCGTAAGAACCACCAAGGCGTGGTGGCCTTCATATGCCCGATAGAATACCAGCCTCTTGAAAAGGTCATTCAGATGGTCTTCGAGGAGGGTCGTGACCCCTTCGTCCTCATGCTCGACCGCGTGACTGACGTGCGCAACTTTGGTGCCATCGCCCGAACCGCCTACGCCGCCGGTGTGGATGCCATCGTCATCCCCAACCATGGTTCGGCCTCCATCAACGGCGACGCGATGAAGACCTCGGCTGGGGCCTTGTCGTTAATCAACGTGTGCCGTGTGGAGAACCTGAAAGACGCTATTGACTTCCTGAAAGCTAGCGGCCTGCGTGTGGTGGGCTTCACCGAGAAGGCGCATGACAGCCTATGGAAATCCGATCTCACAGGTCCGCTCTGCGTGATGATGGGCTCTGAGGAGGACGGCATCAGCCCTGCCTATCTCAAGCGCCTCGACGGCCATCTGGTGATCCCCATGCCTGGCGACATCGATTCATTGAATGTATCCGTTGCCACAGGCGTGGTTTGTTTCGAGGTGGTGCGGCAGCGGATGGGATAAAAATTGATTAAAACGGAATTTTTTTGATTTAAATATTGACTTTTCTGTTTTAATGATTATATTTGCAGCGTAAAACAAAAACTGAATGCCATGAAAAGACATCTACGTTTTCTGTTGACGCTGTCGTTGCTGGCCATTTCCATTGCTGTTTTAGCTCAGGTGACCATCAAGGTGGAGGAACTCTCGAAACCGGAGAAACTATTGCCTCTTTGGAAGGTTGAACCCAATGGGAATACGCTTTCCTTCAATGTGGACGCCGACAGTTTGGTTCTATGTGGAGCACATCCTTTCTTTTATGGAATGTATGAGGCATACGCCAGCCATCGTCCGTTTGTGCTTTCGCCTGATATGGTATGGATGCTCATTAGCCAAGGTTTTTCGCATCATATCAATGCCAATCCGGAGAAATACCGCGACAGAATGGTTGATTTTCAAGGGAAGA
>CAMJHP010000017.1 GCA_946405575.1 uncultured Bacteroidales bacterium
CTGGATTGCTTCGCTCCGCTCGCAATGACGACACACGAGAGAATCAGTTCAGTAATGACATCCGTTGGCATAAATACCAGCCTGCTGCAGGTGCCTATTTCACCTACGACCGTCGCCGCGTGAATGTGTCACTCGTTTTGCCTGTTCAGTTGCGTTATCTGCATTTGGACGACCGCCTCGGCAACAGTTCCGACCCACAAATCAAGGTTTTGTCCCAGCCTTCGCTTTCGTTCCGTTATGATTTCAGCCATAACTGGA
Organism: uncultured Bacteroidales bacterium; assembly: GCA_946405575.1. Classification (GTDB taxonomy): domain Bacteria; phylum Bacteroidota; class Bacteroidia; order Bacteroidales; family F082; genus Limimorpha. The sequence continues at coordinate 259 of CAMJHP010000017.1, forward strand.
AAGTGAGCGCCAAGATTGCCACCTACAACAACACCCCGAGTTTGCGGACGCTTTATTCGGGTTACATCTTGCAGAATTACAGAACCTTATCGCACTACGACTGCCCTTTGGCCGACACCTACGGTGCCAACGGTTCGCTAGCTTTTTCGTACAAGAATGTGATGAAATATGCTTTTGGTGACTTGTCGGTGAACTACAACCGCTACCGCAACGAGGTGATGTATGCGCAATCTTTTGAGGGCAACACTATGGTCATCACTGCCGTGGAGTTGCCGAGTTGGGGCGATTACCTGTCTGTTTCGTTGTTTGCGGGCAAAGGCTTCAGTTGGAAAAAGTTGAACATTAACGCAAAATGTTCCTACGGATTGGGTCGGTCGCCGCATTTGGTGCAAAATCAAGTGGCTACATATTACAACCAAGGCTGGAACGCCAACCTAACCGCCACCATCGCCTTGACGGACTACATCTTTTTCAGCAACAAAGGCAGTTTTAGTCGGATGATTTCTTCCTTGGACGGTTTCAATGGTGACAGCCAGCCGATTGTGAGCCTCATCGACAACGCCAATCTGAGTGTGGTGTTGCCTTTCGGTTTGTCCGTCACGCCCTCGGTAGAGTTTTATCACACCTGTTCCGAAGGCCGAACGGACAATTTCGTGCTTTTAGATTGCAGCCTCGGTTACACCTTCCGCAAGGTCAAGTTTACCTTGGATGTGAACAATATCCTTAACACGGAGAGTTTCGTTTACTCCTATTATTCAGGGATTTATGGATATTATTCGGCTTACTCGATTCGCCCGAGGACTGTGATGCTAACGGCGCGGTTTAAGATGTTTTGAAACTAAAAAGATGTTATTTTTGCCCTCAAATTCTACGCTTTTCAAACCATGAAAACACGCAACATCATTACCGCCTTGTTTTTGCTGTTTATCGGCAATGTGGCTTTCGCGCAGGAAAACTACCTCTGGCCTGTGGAAGGCAAAAAGGCCGGCGAAAGCATTCTTTATACCCCCCAGTCCTATATCGGGAAGGAACTGAACGCGAACAACCTTATTGTCGCGACACCGCTGAATACCAATATCTTGGCTCCTGTGGACGGTACCATCGTTTGGTTCAATTATTTGCTTCAGTCGGCTATGAACTACAGCACTAGTTATCACAGAACGCCCACCGATTATCCTCAGGATTCGCTGTATTTTGTGGAATCGGGCGAAAAGGATGTGCAGTTCATCAACCTCGAAGTTGGGATAGAAACCGCCGACAAATCAACGGTTTACATTTCGGGTTTGCGACCTTCAACCCTGTTCAAGACGGGACAGAAAGTGCAACGTGGCGAGGTCATCGGCAGGGGTGGCTATTTCTATAAGAAAATCAACGAACCCTGCATCTGCATTTCGATTTCCAAAAACAAAATGGTCGCTGACCCGATGACGCCTTTTGGCCTGAAAACGACCTTCCAAGAACCCAATTTGGAACGGAAAACCGGCTTCACCAAGGAAGAAGCCACCGTAGATTACAACATTTTCGTCAATGCATTGAAAGAAGGCTTCCCTGGATTGTATGACTATGTTTCCGAGGCTGAATTTGAGCAATTTACGGCCTCAATACGGGAAAGTTTTGGTGAAATGGTAAATGCCTTTGAATTGGAAAAAGCTCTACGCACCACCATCAGCGTCCTCCGCGACGGTCACACTGCATTGATGAATCCAGCCCCTAATGACAATCCCAAATTTTCCACCATTGATTTCGGCATACAAGGCGACTCGATGGTTGTGACGCGGGCAGGACTTGCCGATACCAAATACTATGGCAAACGCATCCTGACCGTTGACGGCATCCCTTGCGACTCGATGAAAGCTCTCGTACAACCTTATCTCAACTTTTTCGACGGCTTTGTGGAAAGTTATCCTGATTTTGAGAACTTGTGTCAAATTGGTTTATGGTATTGCTTTTTCATTCAACCTGAAACAAGTAATTATGACTTGTTGGTCGAATTTGCCGATGGCGAAACGAAAATATTCAAGGGCGGGAGTTACAAGACCAAAAATTGCTTTCCGCGGAGACCCAGTTGGCAAAATTGGTATTTCACCAACCAGCAGGAACCCATCAATTTCCATATGATTTCCGACACGACGGCCTATTTGGGCATCCGCGATTTTGACCTGAACCAAGTGGAAGTAGATCAAATCAAGGAATATGTAGCGCAGATGGTCAGCGACAGCGTCACCAACCTGATTATCGACCTGCGCAACAACGGTGGCGGCAACGAGGAAATGATGGCCGAAATCTATTCTTTCATTGCGCAAAAGCCTTTCCGTCAGGAGATTTGCCGAAAGGTGAACAAGCGCGGCAACTTCGACTTTTTCCGCTATAGCAGCAATCATATCGAAGGCCAAGAGATGTTCTCCGACTATACGCCAGCTCCCGACGATGACGGTTTCATCCTCGACCTCTCCGATGAATGGATGCAGCCCGATTCCGTGGTGAATTACAAAGGCAAGGTCTATCTGCTTGCCAACGAACGTTCTTTCTCCGCTGCAGCGACCTTCGCTGGATGGGTGAAAAGCCAGAACCGAGGGGCCATCGTCGGGCGCGAAACAGGTTCCACTTACCATCAGATGAAAGCCGTCAAGTTTGAGGATCTTATTCTTCCTAACTCGAAGTATATCATTCATTTCCCGCTGGTACAGACTGTAATGGACACCATAGTAAACGAGCGTTTCCCATATGGTCGCGGCGTGCTGCCTGATTATGAAGTGAAATTGGTATTGGACGAGCTTTCTAACCCAAACGACTCGGTCTTCAACTACACCCAGCAACTCATTCGCGATGGCAGGTACATCTATTATGTTGAGCCTGAACCTGAGACATCGAACTTCGAGGAGGACGCGCGTCCCTTTCAATGGTGGTGGGCCGTAATAGGCGTGGCGGCTATTGGGTTGGTAGTTGGTGTGCTTTGGAAGCGTAAGAGTTGAAAAATGCTAAAAAAGTCGTTTTTCTTCGTGAGAAACGACTTTTTTCCAAACATGTTTCTTATTTTTGTACTCTCGAAAATCAATTAAAACCTAAACGATATGAGTACAAAGCAAAGAATGAGAAGAATCGGCGGCATCAGCCTGATTGTCGGGGCGTTGCTGCTCTGCCTTCTGCCTTCGTGCGGCAAGAAGGAAACCAATGTTACTAAAGGACCGAAAACCTTTGTTGAGAAGATTCAGCCCATCAGTCAGGACTTGCTGCCTTTCTTGGACAGCTACACTTCGGGTGTCATCGCATACGGCGAGCCTATCGTGGTGCGTTTCAACAACCCTGCTGAGATGAAGGTGAAGTATGGCGAGGACCTTTCCGCCAAAGCCTTCGATTTCACGCCTGCCTTGAAGGGTAAGGCGGTGTGGATTGACGAGAATACCGTCGGATTCCAGTACGACAATATCGACAAGGAGCAGAACTATGTCTGCAAGTTCAAGATGTCGGATTTCGTGAATGTGGCCGCCGACCAAACCCTTGAGTTTGGTTTTGGTGTGCGTCGCCAGAATTTCAGCCTCGTTACGGTGCAACCCATCTGCACCTCAAATGAGGCGATGAACTATCTTATGCGTGTGGCTTTTGCCGTGCCTGTCGACCAAGACGAGGTCGCTAACCTGTTCAATGAGTCGTTCCGCAAAAGCCATCCTGTGCAGGTGACCTACGCAGGCAACAATGTCTTTGATTTCGAATTGCAGAATTTTGAACGTAAAAATGCAGATTATGAGGTGTCTGTGGCTCTCGATGGCAAAGCTTTGGACTGCAAGGCCAAGATGGATCGCAACCTAACGGTGTATGCCAAGGATACCTTTGTACCTGTGATGTTTGACGTTGACAAGGCGGGCTGCAAGGGCACGTTGCTTTTCTCTCAGCCATTGAAGGAGGACCAGAATCTTTCCGGTTTCGTCAATTTCAATGAAAAGCTTGGCTACAAGGCTGACATTAAGGGTAATAAGATTGATTTCTATTTTGACAAAACTTCCTTGTATAACTACCAGCTTTCGGAATTGCAGATGACGGTGGGTAGTGGCATTCGCGCTGCTAATGGTATGTTACTGCAAAGTGACTATCCATATGATTTCGACTTGACCGACAACCTGCCTAAGGTGCGCTGGACCGATGACGGTGTCATCATTCCCAATGTGGACGAAACCACCGTTTATTTCGATGCTATTTGTCTTAATGCAGTGACATTGAGGATTATCCGTGTCTTTGACGACAACATTCTTTCCTTCTTGCAAGAGAATGAACTGAATGAGACTTACAATGTTCGCAAAGCGGGTCGTTTGGAAAAGAAAGTGCGCCTCGCCATCGACAATCCGTATGCCAACCAATGGAAGACTTTCCCCATCGTGCTTTCTGATTATATCAAGGTGGAACCTGGGGCGATGTACCAACTGAGCCTTAATTTCGGCCCAGCTGACTATACTTTTGCTTCCGATGAGATGAAGAAAGCCGTGATGGACAATGATGCTAGGGAGGCTGATTATTGGGACGGCCAAAGCTATGATTACAAGCAATACAACTATGATGGCGAATATGATGACCCCAATGGTATGTACTATTATAACTATGTGGAGCAAAAGAAGAACATCGTCGTCAGCGACCTCGCCGTGACCGCCAAGATGGGCCGCAACGATGTCGTTGATGTGTACGTCTATCAGATTTCGGATGCTAACCCTGCATCGGGTGCTCAGGTCAAGGCATACAACTTCCAAAAGCAAGAATTGGCAAAAGGTAGTGTTGATACTCAAGGTCATGTGCAGTTGCAATGCGCCAACCGCCCTGCATTTGTGGTGGCAACGGACAAGAAAGGCAGCAAATCGGTTATTAAGTTGAACGACGGCAATGCCTTGTCGTACAGCCGTTTCGATATTGCAGGTGAGGCCGTCGAAAAAGGAGTTTCCGCTTTTGCTTATTCCAACCGTGGCGTGTGGCGTCCGGGCGATGACTTGCAGCTCAACCTTATGCTCAACGATTTGGAAGGCGCAATTCCTGCCGATTATCCCGTCGTCCTTGAAGTGTTGGATGCCACGGGTCGCCTCTATGCCAAGCAGGTAAACACCCAACCTGTGAACGACATCTATTGCTTCACCGTCCCGACCAATGTGGCCGATGAGACGGGTCTGTGGACGGCTCGTTTCAAGGTGGGCACGAGCACCATCACCAAGAACCTGCGTGTGGAGACCGTGAAACCTAATCGCTTGGAAATCAAGTTTGAGCTGCCAGAGGTGGTCAGCCTTAGCAAGAACGAACGCGTCAACCTGACTTCAAGATGGCTCAACGGTATGAAAGCCAACGGTTTGAAGGCTGAAGTGGATGTGAAGTTACGCGGCGGCGAGACGGCTTTCAAGAATTTTGCCAATTATACTTTCGTCAACGAGACTCAGAGTTTTGAGCCTCAAGAGTTGTCGCTTTTCAGTGGTAACCTCAATTCGGAAGGTGTTGCCAATGTCGGCTTTGGCCCGTTGCAGGACGTTTATGCCGCACAGATGATGAACGGCACCTTCACGGTGAAAGTCTTCGAACAGGGCAGTGATTTCAGCATTGCCTCTTTCAAGACGAAACTCTCGCCCTACGAACGTTACGTGGGCGTTGATTTGCCCGAAACCACCTCAAAATACGGCAGTTATTATGACACTGGCAAGGACTGGAAGTTCAACATCGCCATGGTGGGCGAGAATGGCACGGCCTACCAGTCAGCGGTGGCATTGGAGTATGCCCTTTATAAGTTGGATTCCTACTGGTGGTGGTCGAGCGAGGATCAGTATTCGCTGCAACGTTATGCCTCAGGTACTTACAAAGCTCCTGTGCAGAATGGCAACCTAACCTGCAACGGCACGACCTCCGTCACGTTCAACATCCCGGATGACAAATGGGGTGGCTATCTCTTCGTTGTCAACGACAAGCAAGGTGGCAACATGTTTGCCAAGGTCATTTACTTCGACTGGGGCTATGGCCATTCTTCATCGGCTTCAGGCGCACCCGCACAATTGTCGATGAAAACCACGTCTGACAGCTATCAAGTGGGTGACAAAATTGTGGTGACTTTCCCCGCCAATGAAAAAGCAAAGGCACTCGTCACGGTGGAAGCTAACGACCGTGTGATGCAGACCCTGTTGGTCGAAAACCTCGGTCAAGAGGGTAAAGTGGAAATCACCGCCACGGAAGAAATGATTCCTAATGTTTATGTCTATGTCGCTCTGATTCAGCCGCATGATGCTAATAATGATATGCCGATTCGTCTCTACGGTGTGGTACCCGTGAAGGTGGAAAACAAGAAGCTGCAACTGCAACCTAATATCCAAATCCCCGAAACGGTCAACACCAAGAAAAAGCTTGATGTGAAGGTGAGCGAAGCCAACAAACAGGCTATGACCTATACGTTGGCCATCGTCGATGAAGGCATCCTTGGCCTGACCAACTTCTCTACGCCGAATCCTTACGGCTACTTCAATAGTAAGCAGGCGTTGAGCGTCCGCACGTGGGACAACTACGCTAATATTGTGGATGCGTTCAGTGGTGAGTTGGGCTCCGTTTACGCCATCGGTGGTGACGGCATTCTCAATCAAGAAATCACTTTGGACAAGCGCTTCAAGGCCTATGCAGTCACTTTGGGACCCTTCGAGTTGAAGGCTGGCGAGACCAATACCCATAGCTTCGAAGTGCCACAATGCTCTGGTGCCCTGCGCTTTATGGTGGTGGCCAAGGGTAATGGTAAGGCGTTTGGTTCAGCCGAAAAGCAGATGAAGGTGGTCGACCCGATTAATCTCTATGCCTCTGCACCGCGTGTGGTGGCTCCTGGAGATGAGTTGAACCTCAAGGTGCAGGTGCAGGCTCCCACAATGAAGAACAAGACCTTGCAAGTGAAGTTCGACAACAAGAACCTTGAACCTATTGGCACCCTGCCGACTACGGTGCAGATTGACGGCAACGGCGAGGGCTTGATTGCCGTGAGGACGAACATCCCCAAGACCTTGGGCAATGTCGAATTGAAGGTGTCGGTGACAGGTGAAGGCTACACCGCCGAGTCGTCGACGCTGATGCCGATTCGTATGCCTTACGCCGAGCGCAGAAACACCATCACCAAGGAAATCGAGGCGGGTCAGACGGTGAACGTGCCGTTTGAACTTGCTGGTATGGCGGGCACGCAACAAGGCAACATTACCGTGTCGTCGTTGCTGCCTGTCGACCTCTTTGGTCGCATCGATTACTTGATGGATTACCCGCACGGTTGTCTCGAACAGCTGACTTCAAAGGCCTTCCCGCAACTCTATCTGAACTATTTCATCCAAGTCGATGACAAAGATAATGATGCTATGCGCAGCAACATCGAGTCGGCCATCACCAACCTGAAGTCGTATCAGAAGTCCGACAACTCGATGACCAATTGGATAGGTGGTCGTTACACCGACCCGTGGACGGAGATTTACGCCTTGCATTTCTTGGTTGAGGCCTACAAGCAAGGCTACAACGTGCCGCAGTACTTCTTGGACGGTCTTCTGAAATATCAGAGCGACCGCGCCAAGCAGTGGAAGAACAACCCCGACTACAAGCAGGGTGAGACGATCCAAGCCTATCGTCTCTTTGTGCTGGCGTTGGCTGGCAAGGCTGAGATGGGTGCCATGAACCGCTTCAAGGAACTTGAGATGAACTACGACCTGACCAAGGCCTTAACCGCCGCCGCCTTCGCCCAAACGGGTAAGACGAGCATTGCCCAGAACCTGTTGCCGGTTGTTGAAGACGGTACGATGATGTCCGACTACTACACTTCCTTCGGCTCACGCACCCGCGACTTGGCTTTCCTGAGCTACGTCCAAATGCTTTGCGATGTGGACCAATCCACGGTGCAGAACAACATCAACAGCGTGTGCCGTATGATCAGTGGCGACCGTTGGATGGATACGCAGTCGACGGCCTTTGCACTCTTTGTCTTGGGCAAGTATGCCGAAAAGATGGGTCTCAACAAGACCAACCTCTCCGCTACTGTGAAGGTGAATGGTGAGGAACGCACGCTGAATGCCAACATGGCTTCGGTTGGATATGGCTTCACGCCTAAATTAGGAAGCAACGTGGTCGAGATTAAGAACAACACCGACCAGAAGATGATAGCCAACCTCTTTACCAAGACCTCTGTCGCTGAATACGACATGAACGAGAGCGGCAACTTCATCAACATGACGGTGAGCTACACCGACAAGAACGGCAACCCGGTCAACTTGACGAATCTGACCGCTGGCACCGACCTCAAGGTGCAGATGACGGTGACCAACCCGAGCGAATATCAAGTCACGGAGCTGGCGTTGTCATACTACCTGCCTTCGGGCTGGGAGCTGGTGAACGACCGCTTGAGTGGCGACATGACTGGCAACGAAGGTGCCAAGCACCTCGACCTCCGCGACGACCGCGCCTACTTCTACTTCGACCTTTCACCTCGTAGCAAGAAGACCTTTACCCTGAAGGCCAACGCCACCTACGAAGGCAACTACATGATTCCCGCGGTGCGCTGCGAGGATATGTATAACGATGAGATTTATTACCAGATCCCTGCCAGAGGGTGTGTGGTGAAATGATTAGTAACGAAATGAACATCGTAGGGGCGGGCATGAGTGTCCGCCCTTGTTGTTTTGGAAAAAGCGAGTTTTATAATTTGCCAAGATTTCGGGGTCAACAAGCATTTTGATGAAATAAATTTCGGGGTCAGCATGATTTTTCTTTGAAAAAATTTGCGGGATAGAAATATTAATACTACTTTTGCGTCGGATTTTCAATGGGTTATATTATGGATAAAGTGTTTAAGAGAAAAGTATACCATCAATTGTTGGAATGGAAAGAAACCGAAAATGGTCGTACAGCCATTTTGGTGGAAGGGGCACGGCGCGTGGGGAAGTCCACGATTGTGGAACTGTTCGCGAAACAAGAGTACGAGACCTATATCCTTATTGATTTCAATAAAGCAAGTAAGGCAATTATCGCATTATGGGATGACTTGAATGATTTGAATGTGATTTTCCTCAAATTGCAACAAGAATATCGGGTGACACTTCATGAGCGCAAGTCTGTCATCGTTTTTGATGAGGTGCAGCATTGCCCGAAAGCACGCCAGGCCATCAAATATTTGGTGCAAGACGGCCGTTACGATTATATCGAAACAGGCTCGTTAATCAGCATTCACAAGAACACAAAGGATATTACCATCCCGAGCGAGGAGGATAGCATAACGATGTATCCGATGGATTATGAGGAGTTTCGTTGGGCAATGGGTGATACGGCCTCCATCCCGTTGCTGAAGCAGCAGTTTGAGAAACGCATTTCGTTGGGCGATGACATCGCTCGCTCCAAGATGCGCAACCTTCGTTTGTATATGTTGGTAGGTGGTATGCCGCAAGCAGTAAATACTTATTTGGACACGAATAATCTGGGCTTGGTAGATAAAACCAAACGAGGAATTATAAAGTTGTATCTTCAGGATTTTCAAAAAATCGACGCTACTGGAAATGCAGAACGTCTGTTTAAGAATATCCCTGCGCAATTAAGCAATAATGCTTCGCGGTATCAGCCATATACCGTGATTGGTCAACAGACGGAGAGCAAGATGGCGGAGTTGTTGCAGGACTTGGAGGAGAGCAAAACGGTGTTGTTTTGCCACCATTGCACAGACCCGAATGTGGGACTGTCATTGAATAAAGATTTGAGCCGATACAAAATGTTTGTGGCCGATACAGGCTTGTTCGTTACACTTGCGTTTTGGGACAAACGTTACACTGACAATATCATTTATGATAAGCTGTTGAGCGACAAGCTGGAGGCTAATTTGGGCTATGTGTACGAGAATTTAGTGGCGCAAATGCTGGCTTCGGCTGGAAATGAATTGTATTACTACACTTTCGCCAAGGATGCGAAACATAATTACGAGATAGACTTCATATTGTCTCGAGGCAATAAGATTTGTCCGATAGAAGTTAAGTCGTCGGGATATAAGACCCACAAGTCTTTGGATGCTTTTTCTGAGAAATTTTCATCGCGTGTGGGTGAGCGTTATCTTGTTTATACCAAAGACTTGCGCAAGGATGGTGAAACAACGCTGTTGCCGGTTTATATGACGGGGTTGATATGAGATTGTTTTGGGAAAAGAGATAGTTGATTGGGAAAAATTGTTTAATATTGCAGATTGAATTAAACAACTCGTGACATGAAGGATTATATCCAAATAGGAATAGAAAAAGGACTTGTTTCTTTCAACGAAGATAAATCACGTATTACATACGTCAATCAAAACAAGGAACGGAATTACAATAATCCAGAAGAAAAGGTACAGGCTGAGACCTACCTTAAGTTGATTTTGGATTACAATTATCCTGTCAGTAGAATAAGGCAATTTGTTCCAGTAACGATGGGTCGAGAAGTCAAAGAGGCTGATATCGTGGTTTATGCCGATGAAATGTGTTTGTGCCCACATATTTTGGTTGAATGTAAACGGCAAGAGGTTAGCGAGGCAGAATATCAGCAAGCGATAGAGCAAGCCTATAGCTATGCTTTTGCTTTGCCTTCCGATGTAAAATATGTTTGGGTGACTTCTGGCATCAAGTCCGATTATTTTGAAGTAGATAAAAGCCAAAACACAAGAAATCAATTGCCTGATATTCCACAATATGGAGTAGAGAACATTGCTAATTACAAATATGTTTATGGAGCTCAATATTTGCCCGAAGAAAAAGGCAAACAAAAGTTTTTTGACCTTTCAGTCATTGACCAATCTGAATTGACTCGTAGATTCAAACAAGCTCATGAAGCTTTGTGGGCTGGAGGGCAATTGAATCCTTCAGAAGCTTTTGACGAATTGGACAAGCTGATTTTCTGCAAGATATGGGATGAAAGGAAACCAAGAAAAGTTGGCGAACCGTATGATTTCCAAATCATCACAGTATCTAAAACAGAAGAAAAGGATGAGCGCAAACGCCGCTTGATTGAGAATGATAATCTTTATAACCGTGTAAAAGCGCTTTATGAGGAAGGTCGAAAGCGTGATGCTGAGGTGTTTCGTGACAATATTAGATTAACGCCCGAGAAGATTAGAACCGTTGTGAGCTATCTTGAAAGTGTAAATTTAGGTGATACAGACCTTGATAGCAAAGGTCGTGCTTTTGAGACTTTTATGGGATCATTCTTCCGAGGTAATTTTGGCCAATATTTTACACCGCGCGAAATAGTAAAGTTCATTGTGGATGTGTTGCCCATCAAGAATGATTCTAAGGTTCTGGATACATCTTGTGGCAGTGGCGGTTTCCTCTTATATGCATTAAATAAGGTGCGTAATCAGGCTACTGAATTCTATCCAAATCACAATAATGATGTAAGACAACATGAACGTTGGTTCAAACATTGGCATGACTTTGCCGAGAAAAATCTTTATGGTATCGAAATCAGTGAACAAATTTCGCGTGCGGCCAAGATGAATATGATTATCCATGATGATGGCCACACTAATGTCATCACTTCTGATGGCTTAGTTTCCGATGAAACAATATTAGCAAAAACGAATAATTCAGGGTTTAAATACGGCACTTTCGATTTCATCATAACAAATCCACCTTTTGGCAGCACTATCCGTCAAAGCGAACAGGCATATTTGAAGACTTATCAGTTGGGAAAAAAAGAAGAAGATTGGTTGGCCGTAAAGGCAATGCCTGAAAACATTAGGGACGGACAAAGCACAGAAGTGCTATTTATAGAACAAGACTATAAGTTTTTAAAAGAAGGCGGATATTTGGCAATTGTACTTCCTGATGGTATTCTGACCAATAGCAGCATGCAATATGTGAGAACCCAAATTGAAGACTGGTTCCGCATCGTTGCAGTGGTTAGTATGCCTCAAACCGCATTCACGGCTAATGGTGCTGGCGTGAAGAGTTCAGTATTGTTCCTTAAGAAGTGGAAAAAAGAGCAGACCAAGGAACTTGTTGATGCAAAGAAGGACATTGAATCCAAATTGTTGAAAAACAGCAATTATCTTTTGCATCGTCAGACTTGGGATTTGGAAATTAGGGAAAAACAAAGAGACAAAGCAAATGACATAAAGACAAAGCAAAGGATAACAGCTACGGCTGCAAAGCAAACCGATGAGTATAAAGCTTGGAATTCCGAACTGCTTGCCGAATATGCCAGCAAAGTAGAGGAGCTTAAAACTCAATTGATAGAGGAATACCAACAAACCAAGCAGAGCAAACTTCCTGATTATCCTATTTTCATGGCTATTGCAGAAGAAATAGGTTATGATGCCACTGGAAAGAAAACGGCTAATAATGAGTTGGATGTTATTGGTGAAGAATTAAAGAAATTTATAAATAATATTGATTAAGTATGAAACTTACTGGAATTATTGAGCAGGCTTTTAGAGGGCAAGTCTTATTTCGTGGCTTTGCCACTTTATTTAATCTCGCTAGGATTTCTAAAGGTACCGAATACCAAAGAGATGTTGATAGTGATCGTCTGAATGAGATAACTGATTATTTTAATTCATCTCAATATATGTTTTTTCCAGAATTAATTTTTGGTTGGTACATAAACGATAATACAATCCAGAGATATTTGAATGATCTTTCTGTAAGCACATTTCAAACAGTAGAAGGTATAAAATTCAAAAAAGCTAGATACACATTACCTGAGACAAACTATATTTTGGGTGATAATCCAACAACGAAAACTTTCACTATAGAGATACCCGAAAGAATTGTTGCTCTAAAGTTATTTAATCGTATTGATGGAAACCATCGGTTATCCGCAATTGATCAAATTATTAGTGATAATTCAAATGATGAAATTGGTAACAAAATAGTTCCCTACTCTGTATTGCTCCAATTTGCTACAGAAGAGCCTCATTCTGAGATTGATGCAAAAAGATACGAAACAGCATATTTCCATCTTATTAATTCAAAAGCGAAACCTCTTACAACTGAAGAAAACCTTAAATCAATACTAACAGAAGGACTTTTCTCACAGATAGAGAAACAGGAATTGTTATCGTTAGATGAGGCTCAAATTCAGTATATTGAAAACTTGGGTAGGACTATTTCAGAAAACTCCATTGATTTTCTTAATAAGGTGTTTAATAAAGACTATTACTCTTATAGCGTTTCCTTAATCCAAGGTTTTATTCAGCAAGGTGAATTTTATGAAGATGGTAAATCAAAAGAAATCATCAATGCTGTTAAATACATTAACAGCGTTTATGTGACAAAAAGAGTAAAAGAACCGACAAAAGACATTCTTCTGGCCTTAACTGTTGTTTATTTGAAAGAGAATACTGTTTTTGAAAAATTTCTTGATTGGGTTAATAAAAATGAAGTAGGTAATATTCACGAACTCTTTTTTGAGAACATTATTGATTTATTCAACAACATTCATAAACAGAGATCATACAAGGTTTTTGTTGCCATGCCATACATTTCATTTAAACGTGTAAACGAATACAACATATTATTCAGGGAAGTCCTTTCCGACATATCAAAGAAGACGGGGTTTGGATTAGAATTAATTCCAATAATGAGATTTAGAGGGGAATCTCAACGAATAGACCACCGACTAATTGAAAAAATTAAGGAATGTGATATATTCATAGGAGACCTAACAACAGTAAATAACAATGTGATTTTTGAAATAGGTTTAGCAGAAGGAAATAATAAAAAAATATTACTTATCAGATCTGAAGAAGATACCGCTCGATTACCTTTTGATGAGGCAACAAAACTTGATAAAGGAAAACTGATTCCATTTGATTTAGACAAACTTCAATATATTCCTTACTCTAATTCTGGATATTATAATGATATAAAGTCAATTATGAGAAATAATTTACCGGTTATTCTTGAACAATTAAAGAAAGAAGGATGACACACCAAGTACCTCAACATATTGACCCAAACAAGATTTTCCTTGTCAATCGCTCAGAGATTGAAAGAAGATTAGAGCCAGAGTTTTATAGGCCGTCTATTGCGTCTCTTGAAAAGCGTATTAGATCATTAGCCACTCGTAAACTAAGAGATTATGCTTTGTATATGGCCGGGGGAGCCACTCCTAAAAAGACAGAAGCAGGTAAGTATTATTCTGATTCGGAATCTGGAATACCATTCTTGAGAGTTCAGAACCTACAAACCAATGGTGAATTGTCTTTGGATGATTGTGTATATATCAGCAAAGATACTCATAATGGGTTACTTCAAAGAAGTCAAGTTGCAGAAGGAGATTTGCTTGTTAAAATAACTGGAGTTGGTCGCATGGCAATCGCTTCCGTTGCCCCCAAAGGCTTTGTTGGGAATACAAATCAACACATGGTTGTAATTAAGACAGGTGATGCTGCCATCAGCAAATACTTAGCTCGTTATCTTAATCTTGACATCATTGAACAAATTGCATCTCGTCATTCCACTGGAGGCACAAGACCTGCATTGGATTATCCTTCATTGAAAAACTTACCAATCATTGAGGGGATAAATTTTTCAATAATTGACGATGCTATCGCTCTTAAGAAACAAAAAGAGCAACAAGCCGAAGATCTTTTAAATAGTGTTGATGATTATTTGCTAGGCGAGTTAGGAATTGAACTGCCAACAATACGTAACACCTTGAAAGACCGCATTTTCCTTTTGAACAGAAGAGAATTAGAAGGCAGATTTGATCCAACGGTCTATAAGGATGGCATAAAACTTATATCAACAAAATGGAACAATGTAAAACTTTCAAAAGTTGCATTTGTCAATCCGAGTGGTACATATAAAGGTAAAAGCGTAGAAACACCCATATCATTTGTTCCGATGGAAGTTATTGATGAGAGATTCTCTGAGATAATGACAATGGAAGAAACGACGATTGAACAATCATCTGGCTTTACAAAGTTCAGGGAAGGAGATTTGCTTTGGGCGAAAATCACTCCTTGTATGCAAAATGGGAAATCGGCAGTGGCAAAGAATCTTAAGAACGGTTTAGGGTGCGGCTCAACCGAGTATTTTGTTTTACGTCCAAAGGATGAGCGCCTTGCAATAGAATATTTACATGTAATTCTTCACATGAAATGTGTTAGAGAAACGGCCATGCTCTATTTTGGAGGTTCAGCTGGTCAGCAGCGAGTCTCCTCTTCTTTTCTAGAGAACTTTAATCTTCCATTGCCGCCTAAAGAAAAGCAGGTTGAGATTGCCAATCATGTATATAAAATGCGCCAACAAGCAAAAGCCCTGCAAGAAGAAGGAAAGGCGATATTGGAGCAGGCTAAGAGAGAGGTTGAACGGATGATACTTGGATAATATTGATGATTATGGATAGATCAGATTTTGCTCAAAGGCTGAATTCAATTGTCATTCCAGAAGGAATATCTGAAGAAGAACGCAACAAAAGCGTTCTGCCTATTTCTGAAGCCTTGGTTCAGATGATGCCAAATAGTCTATTCAGATATAGACCATGTGACGAAAACAATCCTGAACAACTCAAGAATAACATAGAAGCATTTCGGGATGATAACATTTACGCATCTACCGCAGACAAATTCAATGATCCGTATGATACATTAGTGAGATATGATATTAATAGCATAAAAAAACTGGTTAGTTCATTGTTTTTACCCGATACTTTGATCCAGATAAAGAAATATCTTGAGCAAGGAAACAACTTCCCTGAATCTTGGAAGCAATATTATCCCAGTTTAGATTTAGATAATTTGAAAACACAATTTCTTGGTTTTGATATAAATGCGGCAGAAGAATATATTGAAAACCAAAAAAAGAAAGTCCTTTCAAACATTGATTTCTATTATCCGATATTGGCGGAAATGAGCAAAAGGTTTGTCACAATTGCTTGTTTTTGTGAGAGTGTCCAGTCAATAGCAATGTGGAGCCACTATGCTTGTTCTCATCAAGGATTTGCTTTAGAATATAATTTTAGAGCAACATTGATAAAAGGCTTTGAAAATTGTGCATTATTCCCAGTGATTTATGATGATGAGCGTTATGATGCATCTTCTTTTATGGCATACAATTTTCTAAATTTTATGGGAGTCAAAATACTGAATCCAGATGCCATGTCTCACATTAAATGCTCACTGCACAAAGCAAAACTATGGGAATACGAAAAAGAATGGCGAATACTAAATTACACACCACGAATTACAATAACGGACGTTCCGTCTGTAATTCATTATTCACCAATCGCAATATATTATGGAGCAAAAATGCCTTTCCAAATAAAAATGCAATTACATGAAATCGCCCAAAGTAAAATGATGACGGAATATGAAATGTTCATAGATTATTCTTCTCCGAAATATGAAATGTGCTATAGATTGTTTAATGGATGAATCTTTGACTCATTTACATAACTGCATCTGTGATTATGGCTTAACCCTAATGTTAAAATGGACTATATGGCAAAAACCATTTACAAGGAAATATTGAATTTAGGATAAAGAATGAACGCCAAAACAAACATAATGCTCAGCACCTCAGTGTACGGATTTGAGCGGGATATTGTTCAAATCTGTGCATTGCTGAAAGAGTTGGGCTACAATGTGTGGAACTCGCATTTGGGAACTATCAAAGTGAACCCAAAATTGTCGAATTTGGAAAACTGCCTAAAGGCGGTGGAGGATTGCGACCTGTTTTTGGGTGTCATCCGCACGCAATGCGGAACTGGTTATATTGGCGACAAAAACATCACCTTCGAGGAGATGAAGAAAGCCATTGAACTTAAAAAGCCCTATTGGTTTTTGGTGCACAGGGACGTCACTTTTTCCCGAGAATTGTTCAAAAAGATGGAGCACCCTGAAGATGTCAAGTTCAAGGACAAGAAATTCTTTGATCCGTTATGTTTGGAAATGTACGATTTTGTCATCCAAACGGGAACACCCGTTGAGGCGAGAACTGGCAATTGGGTGCAGCCATTCTTTACTTTTGAGGATATAGCCATTTATCTGAACACTCAATTCAGCGACAGGGATTTTATCAATCATTTAATGAACAAGGAGGAAAACAATGGATAATACTTTCATCATAGACAACCTTTTGAGGCAGAACAAGAGCGACAGTTTGGAGTTTAGAGCCTCTATGAACAAAGATAGCATCGCAAAATCAGTCACCATCATGATGAACGCGCATGGCGGAGACATCTTGGTCGGCGTTGATGCGAAAAAGAATGTGGTAGGACTGAAATCCTCAACAGATGTTGGTCGATTACTGAATGATTTGACGTATGACATCCAACCTTCTGCCCCTATAGACATACAGAGTATTGTGTATCAAGAGAAAAACCTATTGTTGATACGAGTGTGGGAAGGCACCCAAAAACCGTACTCCTATAAGGGCATAATTTACCAAAGAGAAGGTCAAGGTTCAGCCACAGGAATGAATCAATTGATTGCCGACCGAAAAACCGCCGATGCCAATTGGGAAAGAATGCCTGTGTTAAGTGCCAGCATGGACGACTTGGACTTGGAAGAGGTGCGCAAGACGATGGAATTGTATCGGCAATCGACTTCGAGAATCAGTGCTGACGAGGAATCTTTCTTGACCGAAACTGGACTTATTCAGAATGGCAATCTGACCAATGCCTGCATTGTCCTTTACGCCAAAAATCCCATGCGGTTTGTCGTTCAATCTGGTATAAAACTATCTGTTTTTTCTTCTGAATCCGCCTCAGATTTGATTGATTCACAGAATTACGAAGGCAACGTGTTCAAGAATGTGGACGCGATTTTCCAATTTATTGACAATTGTTATTCGAAAGCTGTCAAGATCGACGGTCTCCTGCGCACGGAACGTTGGAATTATCCGAGAATAGCGGTCAGGGAAGGAATCATGAATGCCATTGTCCATCGGGATTATAATTCCTATCAAGGTTTTTTGCAGATTTCTGTATATCCCAACCATCTGGATATTGCTAATTATGGCGTAACGGAGCCAATTCTTACATTCATTGAGTTTGGTAATTCGCCCTATTCAATGCTAAGGAATCCCGACATCGCTTTCCATTGTTATTATCGCCGACTGATAGAGATGAGAGGAACCGGTATTCCACGTATGTTGACTGATTGCAAATCAAATGGTTTTGCAATTCCTTCCTTTACGATAAGCAATCAAGTTGTAAAACTGACTTTCCCACAACTGCAATTGCAAAACTATTCTTCTGACAAGAATGATTTTGAAGCTTTGTTGGATGAATCCTTTGAATCGTTGAATGAAAAAGTAAAGCAACGAATGATAGCAATTCTATCAACCATCGATAAGTATCCTGGTTTGCGAACCACAACAATAAGCGCCAACACGGGTATTCCTATTAAGAGTGTTGAACGTCTTCTTTCTGAATTAAGTCGTGTGGGGGTGGTCTGTTATCAAGGGTCAAAAAAGACAGGAGGATATCATCTTGTAAATCAAAGCGATGATTTGTAGGATGCAAAAATGAGGGAATAAATGAGGGAATAAATGAGGGAATAAATGAGGGAATAAATCAACCTTTCCAATGCACTGTTTCGCAAAACATAAGAAACTCAAAGTATTAACGTTGGCCCTAATCGGCCTTTTCCTCGCCTTCCTCTGCATTCCCGTGCCGCGCTTCGACAAGCCGTATTCGACGGTCCTGACGGCGAAGAACGGCGAATTGCTCGGCGCGAAGATCGCCGATGACGGGCAGTGGCGCTTTCCTGCTACCAACAATTATTCATCAAAATATGTGGCCTGCCTCTTGGAATATGAAGACCGATGGTTTTTCTTCCATCTTGGCTTCAACCCTGTTTCGTTTGTGAAATCATTCATCGACAACATGAAAGCTGGCGAGGTGGTCAGAGGGGGTAGTACGATTTCGATGCAGGTGGTGCGCATGTCGCGCGACAACCCGCCACGTACCTATGCCGAAAAGCTTTGGGAGGTAATCTTGGCCATGCGACTGGAACTGCATTATTCCAAGAGGTCTATCCTTAATATGTACGCCGCCAATGCGCCCTTCGGAGGCAACGTGGTCGGCATCGACGCGGCGGCGTGGCGTTATTTCCACACCACGCCAGATGAACTTTCTTGGGGCGAGGCGGCTACCCTTGCCGTGCTGCCCAATTCTCCGGCTCTGATTCACCCAGGCCGTTCCCGCGAGCGATTGGAACAAAAACGCAATGAATTGTTACTGCGTTTGCCTCGTTCCAAAACATTCATTCCCAAGAAGTTTAATGCTCTTAAGTTGTCCGAAGAAAATGCCGAGTTGGCTATGATGGAGAACGTCCCCGACAAGCCTTTCGACATGCCTATGCTGGCTTATCACTATCTCAGCGACCAAGACAGAAAGCATCACGGACAGCATATTGCTTCCACTATTGACTACAACTTGCAGCGTTCGGTGATAGACATCATGCACCGCCACTATGAAACCAATGTGATGAACAACATCGACAATGCGGCTGTTTATGTGGTTGATTATCTGAATGATGAAATCATTGCCTACGTGGGCAACAACAGCGACGCCGAAGATGCCGCTATGGTTGATATGGTGAAGGCACAACGCTCCACAGGTAGCATTCTCAAGCCCTTCCTCTTCGCCGCTATGCTTGACGAAGGAACGCTTTTGCCTCAAATGGTCCTGCCCGACATTCCGATGAGCCTTTCGGGCTTCACGCCGAAGAACTACAGTGGTGAGTATTGGGGCGCAGTGCCTGCCGACAAGGCCTTGCAGAACTCTTTGAATGCGCCTTTTGTGCATCTGTTGCGCGAATATGGCCAACAAAGGTTTTATGCACTGCTCAAGCAGTTGCCGCTAAAAGGCATTGTTTTCGATGCGGAACATTATGGGCTTTCGCTCATTGTGGGTGGGGGAGAGGCGTCGCTTTTCGACATCACCAACGCCTACGCAAAGATGGGGCGCAAGTTGGCCGTTTATGTAAATGAAAACTATAATGCGAAGATAGATGAGAAGGAGTCACCGTTCTCGGCAGAGGCTATCGCAGAGACCTTTAACGTGATGAAAGGTTTGACGCGTCCCACGAGCCAGATAGGATGGGGCGGCTTTTCTTCTTCAGCGCAGGTGGCTTGGAAGACAGGCACCAGCTTTGGGTTCAAGGACGCTTGGGCGGTCGGCCTCACGGACCGTTATGTGGTTGGTGTTTGGGTGGGCAATTCCGATGGTGAGGGCCGTCCGGGATTGACGGGTGTCGGTGTGGCTGCCCCGATTCTTTTTGATGTGGTTAGTAAGTTGAACGACAGCTATCGCTATCCCGCTAACACCTCTGAAAGTATTGAGATTGAGGTGTGTGCCGAGTCGGGCTATCCCAAGTCGGAGTACTGCCAAAACACGAAGAGAATCCGTGTCTGCAATGTGGAGAACCAAACGGGTGTGTGCCCTTATCATAAAAAGGTGTTTTTGGATGAATCGCGCCAGTATCAAGTGCGCCCCGACTGTTATCCCATCGACCAGAAATGTTATGAGGTGTATTATGTGCTGCCCCCTGTGATGGAATGGTTCTACAAGAAGCATTCGCCTTTGTTCCGCCCTTTACCAGCTTTCTATCCAGGTTGTGGCACTGCCCATCCTGATGAGGTGATGGCTTTCGTCTATCCCAAGAGCGATGCCAAAGTGACTATTCCCATCGGCATCCGAGGCGACCGCCAGCAGGTGATTTTCGAGATCGCCCATCGCAACCCGCAAAAGACCATCTTTTGGACTTTGAACGATGAATTTTTAGGCCAAACACGCCTCAACCACCAGATGCCCATCGATGTAGAAAAAGGCATTTATCGCCTTCGTTGTGTGGATGAGGATGGGGTGGAGTTGAATAGAAGGATAGTGGTGCAATAAACCGGCCCTTCGACCCTTCGATAGGCCTTAGGGACCGCAGGCTCAGGGACCTTGCATTTACCACGCATATGCTTCCGCCGTCATCCATTTTCCCTGTACTTTGAGCACGCGCTCGATCACATCACGAACAGCACCTTTGCCGCCAGGGCATTCGCTGACAAACTTGCTGATGGCTTTCACTTCGGGAACGGCGTCGGCGGGACAGGCAGGCAGACCCACGCACTGCATCACGCGCAGGTCGGGGATGTCATCACCTATGAAGATAATTTCCTCGGGCTTCAGATTGTTTTCCTTCATGTACTCGTTGAGTTTCAACACCTTGTCGGGGATACCGGTGAAAACGTCGGTCACACCGAGGCTGTTCATACGGACAATGGTCGAGGGACAGACGGCGCCCGAAATCACAGCCACATTGTAGCCCAATTTGGTAGCCAATTGTATCGCATAGCCGTCTTTCACATTGGTGGCGCGCAGGGGATGACCTTCAAAGTCGCAGAAAACGGTACCGTCGGTCATCACACCGTCGAAGTCGAAGATGAAAGTGGTAATAGGGGAGAAGTCTATTTCGTTCATTGAGGCTTGTTTTGAGGCTCAAAAATAGGTAATTTTTCGCAAATGCCGATGGATTGCGCAAAAATGCTTAAATTTGCAGGCTAAAAATGACGCGAGACTGCGAGACATTAGACCGTGAGAGGTTTCGAAGTCCCGAAGTCACGCGTCCCGTATTCAATAAAATATGAGAGTAAGACATCAAAACGATAATGTTGAAGAGATTGTGGCCGCAACCATCGAGGCCATGGAAGCCGTGAAAGGCAAGGACATCGTCACCCTCGACTTGAGGGAAATCACTACAGCCGTGACGGACTATTTCGTCATCTGTCATGCGCCTTCCAAAACGCAGGTGGATGCCATCGCCGACAAGGTGGAGGATTTGGTCTTCGAAAAGACTCACACCAAACCCTATCACGTGGAAGGACGCGACAATACGGAATGGATTTTGATAGATTTCGTTGATGTCGTGGTTCATGTATTCTTGGAATCGAAGCGAAGCTATTATAAGTTGGAGGAGCTTTGGGCCGATGCAGAAAGAATCGTGAAAGCGGCAGAAGAATAATTTTTTCAAAATCAATTGTTTACAAATGGATAACAACGAGACTAAAGGGACTGGCAACAATCCAGACCAGTCCACTCAGCCCAACCAACCGAACCAAAAGCCCAACGGCAAGAAACGGTTCAATTTGATGTGGGTGTATGCCATTTTGGCAATTGTCCTCATCGGGTTGAATTTCTTGGGCAGGGATTCGGTTACACCCCAGGAAGAAATCGATCAGGGCAAACTTATTGAGATGCTGAAGAGGGGAGAGGTGGGCAAGATTGAACTTGTTAACCGCGAGGATGCCGAAGTTTATCTGAACCAGAAAGGACTGATGGTCTATTTCCCTGAAGTGAATGCCAATTCAGATGGGTTCACATCAACACCTAATTATATCTATAAAATCGGTTCTTTGGACCGTTTTGAAGAGATGGTCGAAAATGCCCAGCTTGAAGTTACTGATCCGGTATATATCACGAATGTGAGACGCAACAATTGGATGTCCGATATCCTCGGATGGATAATCCCCTTGGTGCTGATTATCGTGTTTTATATCATTCTTATGCGTGGTATGGGTCGTAATATGGGCGGCGGCGCGGGATCGATTTTCAACATCGGCAAATCACGGGCGCAGCTCTATGACAAGAATACCAGTGTGAATGTCACATTCAAGGATGTGGCAGGTCTGGAAGAAGCCAAAGTCGAAATCATGGAGGTTGTTGACTTCCTGAAGAATCCTGAGAAATACACCAAGTTAGGCGGTAAAATCCCGAAGGGCGTTTTGTTGGTAGGCCCTCCCGGAACAGGTAAGACTTTGTTAGCCAAGTCGGTTGCGGGTGAGGCCAATGTGCCTTTCTTCAGCCTTTCAGGCTCCGACTTTGTGGAGATGTTCGTTGGCGTAGGTGCATCGCGCGTCCGTGATTTGTTTAACAATGCCAAGGCAAAATCGCCATGTATTATCTTCATCGATGAGATTGATGCCATTGGTCGTGCCCGTGGCAAGAGTGCTATCACAGGTGGTAACGATGAACGTGAAAGCACTTTGAACCAACTACTTACGGAAATGGACGGTTTCGGCACCAATTCAGGTGTCATCGTGTTGGCAGCCACCAACCGTGCCGACATTTTGGATAAGGCCCTGCTTCGAGCGGGTCGCTTTGACCGTCAAATTTATGTTGAGTTGCCTGATATTGTTGGCCGTAAGGAAATTTTCGAAGTGCATATGCGTGGCTTGAAACTCGGTAATGATGTCGATAAGGACTTCTTGGCCAAGCAAACCCCAGGTTTCTCGGGTGCCGACATCGCCAACGTGTGCAATGAGGCCGCTTTGATGGCTGCTCGAAAAGGCAAGGAAGAAATCGACAAACAGGATTTTTTGGATGCTGTCGACCGAATTATTGGAGGCCTTGAAAAGAAGAATAAAATCATCACGCCCGAGGAAAAGAAGGTTATCGCTTTCCACGAGGCAGGTCATGCCACGACGAGTTGGCTGCTGCAATATGCACATCCGTTGGTGAAGGTGACCATTGTGCCACGTGGCAATTCGCTCGGTGCGGCTTGGTATTTGCCAGAAGAGCGTCAAATTACAACCAAGGAACAGATGTATCATGAGATGATAGCAACTTTGGGCGGACGCGCTGCCGAACAGGTGGTTTTTGGACAGATATCAACTGGTGCTTTGTCAGACCTTGAAAAGGTAACCAAACAGGCCTTTGCTATGGTTACCTACTATGGCTTGGATGAGGAAATTGGTAACATCAGCTACTATGATTCGACGGGTCAACAGGACTACAGCCTGACGAAGCCCTATAGTGAAAAGACCGCAGAAACCATCGATAAGGAGGTGAGTGCCCTTATCGAGAAAGCTTATAAGGAGGCTATTGCCATTTTGACAGACCATAGAGAAGGTCTGTCGCAATTGGCCAACAAGCTCATCGAGGAGGAAGTCATCTTTAGCGAGGATCTGGAACGTATCTTTGGAAAGCGTCCTTGGGGCAATTCGGAAGACGAGAAACTGAAGAACGCTGCACTGAAAAAGTCGGAAGAACAATCAACGGAAGAAACAAAAGCATAAGGTATGGCTTGGGATAATAAAGGAGAGAACAAGGATGCCACCTTCAAGGAACAGATACTCGCCAAGGTGCGCAATGCCCTTATTGAAAGGCAAGAGGCTTTGTTCAAGGATATCGACCAACGCACTGAGACATGGGTACCCATCAAGGAAGAGGACGGTACAGCTATCACCTTCGTGCAGAATTTCAAGGAACATGGTGGCATTTTCGTTTATTTGGAGAGCGAAGCCGAGTTTGCGGAGTGCATTAAGCAACTTGCCCCCGAAAACGGGTGGGAACCATTGTGGTGTACCAGCCCCGATATGCAACAATTGTTGGATAAATATGGCATTCCTTATTCCGAGTGTAAGGATCGCGAGTCTAAACAGAAACTCGTTAGCCTGACTGGGTGCGAGTGCTTGGTGGCACAAACTGGTAGTATCGTCCTTTCCGACGCATTGACACAGACCCGCGAAGCTTATGCGTTGCCTGACATTTTGCTGGTGTATGCCACTACGGAACAAATCGTTCCTGGGATGCGTACGGCTTTCCAGACCATAAAGCGGAAATATGCCAAAAACAAACCCTCGCAACTGACCTTCATCACTGGGCCGAGCCGTTGCACTGACATTGAGCAGACTTTGGTCATCGGAGCCAGTGGCATCCGCCAAGTGGCGGTGTTTTTGGTTGACGAGGAATAATGTCTTTTGTAGGGCTGTCGTATTACGGCAGCCGCTGTTTACGAATCATTACAGCGGCTGCGATAATGTGACAGCCTTATAAATATAATTGTGGATAATATTCAAATAAAGCGGAAAATATTTGTTTTAAATGATTTTATTTGTATTTTTGCCGTGTCATTTCTTAAAACTATGAAAAGATGAAAAAAATCTACCTTCTGCTTTGTTTGCTTTATGCCACCCTATTTTTTTCTTGTTCGACCGACATTGACCTCTATGCTGATTATAAGCAGGTACCCATAATATATGGCCTCCTTGATGCCACATCTGATACCAACTTTGTAAGGATTGCCCGCGCGTTCTATGTGGAAGGTGATGCTTATCAGTCAGCCACCAACCCTGATTCGAGTAATTATCCAGGCAAGTTGGATGCCCGTATCATCGAATACCGCGATGGCGATAGCATCCGTGAAATTGTTCTTGACACCATCACGATTCACAATAAAGAACAGGGCATATTCTATGCACCTGACCAAAAGCTGTATTACACCACAGAGCCAATAAACTGGAATGGAGCGAATAATCGTTACAGTTATCAGCTTAAGGTCGTCCTTCCTGAGCGTACATTGACAACGAAGACCGATGTAGTGGGCAATAGCCAATTCGACATACAGAGTTTGGCTGTTAATTTCTCGAAAGAATATTTTGGTATGGTACCCCGACGTTTCCTGTTTTATCCAGCTACCAATGCCACGTTCTATGATGTCAGTATGAGGTTCACTTTTTTGGAACAACGTACGCCCGATGGTGATTCGGTGCCCCGCACTATGATATGGGATGTCGGTACTTTTTTTGAAAGTTACCTTTCTACGAATATGGATGGCGAGGCTTTTGTCTTTACCTATCGCCCTGAGACTTTCTATGAAAAGCTGGAAGAGTTTATTGGTGACGACACTAATGTTGTGGGCCTGAGGCGTTACATCGACGATTATTCTGTTGAAGTCACTATTGCGGCTGGCGGTGAGAAACTGCGACAATATATCTACGAAAACGACCCATCGAATGGTTTCGTTGGTGGCGACAATGAATTTACCCTCATTGATGACGGCTATGGGGTGTTTTCCTCGCGGATGACGATAAAGCGCTATGTGCGTCTTGGTGGAGAAACGGTGCCCGATTTGGTGAAAGAACGCAAATGGGGATTTAAATTTATTGGAGGAGAACCTATAGAAATGTAGGGCTGTCGTATCACGGTCGCCGCTGTTTGCAATTTTTACAGCGGTTGCCACAATGTGATAGCCCTACAGGCAATTATTTCAACGTATCAATGATGTTTTCAATGCTGATGCCTTCAGCTTCAGCAGTATAGTTGCGGATAATACGGTGCCGCAAAATCGGGATGGCCACGCGTTGCACGTCTTCGATGTCGGGGGAGTATTTCCCTGTCAGCAAGGCGTTGGCCTTGGCACCGATAATAAGATATTGGGAAGCACGAGGACCTGCTCCCCAGCTGAGGTAACGGTTGGCCCAGTCGTGGGCTTTCTCGGTATGGGGACGAGTCTTTGCCACCAGATTCACCGCATATTCGTATACATTGTCGGGCACAGGCACGCGGCGCACCAACTGTTGGAAATACAAGATTTCTTCTGGCGACAACACCGCATTCACTTCGGTCACACTGCCCACAGTGGTGTTCTTCACAATGTCGATTTCCTCCTCGTACGAGGGGTAGTCAAGCATAAGGTTGAACATAAAGCGGTCCAACTGAGCTTCGGGTAGGGGATAGGTGCCTTCTTGCTCGATAGGGTTTTGGGTGGCCAGCACGAAGAACGGTGCCTGTAACTTATAGGTCTTGCCCGACACGGTGATACTCTTTTCCTGCATGGCTTCGAGTAAGGCAGCCTGTGTCTTGGGTGGTGTACGGTTGATTTCGTCGGCCAGAACGATATTGGCAAAGACAGGACCTTTGATGAACTTGAATTGTCTTGACTCGTCAAGAATCTCTGTACCCACGATGTCGGAAGGCATCAGGTCGGGGGTGAACTGGATGCGGCTGAAACTCAAGCCCAGAGCCTTTCCGATGGTGTTGACCAAAAGAGTTTTAGCCAAGCCTGGTACGCCGACGAGCAACACGTGGCCTTGGCTGAAGATGGACAGAATGGTGTTGTGGATGATGTCATGCTGTCCGACGATAACTTTCCCGATTTCTTTGCAAAGGGTTTCATATTTTGCGACCAATGCCTTTGCACCGTCGACATCTGAATTGTAGTTTGTCATTGAAAATTCCAATCGTAATAAAAATCATAATTCTTGTAAGCCTCGTCCAATCGGAGGTAGGCTTTGGCGGCTTTGTTGCTCACCCATTTACCGATGGCATCCTGGCGTTTTTGGCCTATAGCCCAATTCTGGATAAGGTTGTAGTCGTCTTTCAGGTTGGCTTGGTGGGCTTCAGTTTTCCGTTTGACCATAATGAGGCGAAAAGCGTCATTGTTCTCGTTGGTGGTCATAGGCAAGGGGTCGCTGATTTCGCCCACTTCAAGTCGGCTGACGACGAAAGCCAGGTTCTTATACTCAGGATAGTTGCTTTCCAACTCTTGTAAATCTTGTAGGCTGAGCCAGTTACCTCCTGTGGAAGCATTGTTAAGATAACCTCCGTTACTCTTTGAGTCGTCGTCGCTGAATTTCTTACAGGCGTCTTCAAAGGTCATATCGCCGTTGCGGATGAGCATAGCCACTGAGTCGAGTAGGTTTTGGGCTTTCTCAAGTGCCTCAACTGGCACCTTGGCGGTAAGTAATATGTGACGGCAGTTGACCATATTGTCGCGTTTTTCAATCAGTTGAATAATATGGAAACCAAATTCCGTCTCTACCACATCAGAGATTTCACCATCACGGAGGTTAAAGGCAACGTTTTCGAATTCTTGAGCCCATACACCTTTGCCTGTTAATCCAAGCTCGCCACCCTGACGGGCTGAACCAGGATCTTCGGAATAAAGCACTGCCATAGTGGAGAAGCTACTCTCACCTTCAAGGATGCGCTTGCGGATTTGATAGAGGCGGTCTTTCACTTGCAGCTTCTCGTCGATACTGACGGGTGGCCGTCTCACAATCTGTACAATTTCGTAGCTGGGACTGATGGTTGGTAGACTGTCTTTCGGAATATTGCGGAAAAAGTCTTTCACTTCTTTTGGTGTCACCACCACGTTTTCCATGATTTTGGCCTGCACCTGCTCTTGAAGCATTTGGTCTCTCACAGCTTGACGCACTTCATCCTTGATTTCCGACATGCTCTTGCCGAATTGCTCTTCCATCTTCTCTTGGGAGCCGATTCTGCTTACAAAATAGCGAATACGTTGGTCCATCTGGGCTTCGACTTGTTCTTCGGTGACCGTGATACTGTCCATTTCGGCTTGGTTGAGCATGAGTTTCTGAAGCAACAAGTCTTCCAAGATTCGGGCACGCACTTCTTTTCCGGTGCCTTCGGTCATGCCTTGCATACGGTATTGTATGTATTGGTTCTCAATATCAGATTGCAGGATGATGTTCTTTCCGACCACGGCCACCACCTTGTCAATCACTTGGGGCTGACGGTTTTGCGCCATCATCGGCAAGGCCAAAAACATAAACGCTATGATAATCCAGTTACTTTTCATCACTTCAAAATTCAAAAATTTAAAATTCAAGATTTTAATGGTTTTTCTACAGACTTCAGGAACGAGATTGTTGAGCCCGTTGAAACTCCATCTTGTCTAATCAGCATTATATAAAGTAGGCGAACCCACATAGACTTCGAATGCCCGATCCCGCTTTGCTTTCTCGTAGAGTGAGGCTTTCATTTTCTCAATTAAGGCCTGTTTGCGTTGGGCTAAGATGACACTCTTGATGTTGTTGCGAACCATCTCAAGAGGAGAGGTGTTTTCTTCCAAAAGGTATTCCACGAAACGCACCATATAGGTATATTCGTTCATATCGAAGCAGACAAACTTGTTTTTTCTCAGGAAGCTTTCTGCATTAAAGATTTCAATTGGGATGATGTTTGTCAGGTCGTCAAGTCGCATCCAGTGGTCAACATCAACGTAACTCTTGATGGCATAGTAGTTTGCTTGAATGTCAATGGCTTGCAGTAATAGGGTATCGGGGTCACTCAATAGTTTCTGGAATGCAGCTTTTTGTTTGCTATCCTCATCAAGGATGACGTAGGCTACCTTAACCATTGTGTTGCGCAGTTGGAAGTCTTCCTTGTTCTGCTCATAATACGCGGCAATTTCGTATTCACTGACGGTGGTGTCCAATTTTTGGTTGATAAGTTGGCTTTCGTAGGCATAGATAACAAGCGAGGTCCGGTATTCTTCCATTTGTTTTTTGAAGTCAAGCTTATCTTTGTCCAAGTTGTTTTCAGCTTGATGGATAAGCACTTGTCTCATAATCCAAGAGTCGATGAAGGTGCTG
The DNA here is from genome assembly GCA_946405575.1 of uncultured Bacteroidales bacterium. Taxonomy (GTDB): domain Bacteria; phylum Bacteroidota; class Bacteroidia; order Bacteroidales; family F082; genus Limimorpha. Next base: position 29,364 of record CAMJHP010000017.1, read on the forward strand.
ACACGTTGGATGCTGTCCATAATGGTGGTTCCTTCAGGTACGATACCTTTTAAATCAGACTCATAGAGATATTTGCCATAGCATTCGGCTACAACGATTTCGTTTGAGCTTTTCTCGAAGTAGTCGCAGCCAGCCAGCAGCAATAGGAAAGCGATACCGATAAGAACGCCTATCTTTTTCATTGATACATCTTCCTGACTTTATCCAACACTTTCTCGTTGATTTTCACGGGATAGCGTTCTTTAAGCGACTGTACCCATTTCTGTTCAAGTTCCACCTGATAGTCGGAGGTGACGAGTCCACGGGCTTCTTTGAGGGTCTTTTGCTCGGGCTTGCGCACTTCTCTGATGCAGACAATGGTAGTCGATTGGTCGACAGTTGAGGAGATTTCGTTTCTCACTCCAGCCTTCCATTCTGTTTGGTCGACATATTGGTTGTCGCCTCTTTGATAATAACCTTTGCGAACAAAGGCATAGTTGATGGAGTCACGTTTGATGGCATTTTTCAGACTGTCGAGTTCGATGCCACTGTCGAGTAAGGCTTTCACCTTGGGTAGGGATTCATTGCGTGTCACGGTGATGATGGAAGCTTGGACACGGTCGCCCCACATGTATTTTGCGGCATTGCGTTCGTGGAATTCTTTCAAGCCAACAGTGTCTTTTACAGCCTTGTTCCACACTTCGCTGTCCATAAGGTCGAATAGCATTATGCCGTCTTTGTATTCTTGAACTAAAGCCTTGAATTCCGGGTATTTATCCTCAAGATGAGCATCTGCATAATCCAAAATAGTTGTGTTGCGGAAACTCTCATAGAGCTGATAGGCATAAGTGGCAGGTGTGACATACTTCTGATTCGTCATATTGGACTTGATGTAGTCTACAAAATCCTTGACTTTGGTCGGGTTGCCTTCCATACTAAATAAGGTAGCATTCATATCCACATCGGTAGTGGGCTCGTAGGCATTGCGAAGAATGGTACTGTCAATAGTAGCCATAAAAGCTTCAAGATTCTTGTCGTTTTGCTTGAATTTATACTCGTTTTTCACTTGTTTGAGCACTACTTCTTCCGACTTTTTGGAACGCTGATCTTTCTCAATGCGCTCGCTCAAGCCTTTCGATTCCTTCTCGAAAGACCCTACGCCCGACTTGCTCAACAATTTGATGATGTGATAGCCGTAGTTAGTGCGGACAGGTTGGGCTATTTGGTCAATTTCCAGCGACTTGCATGCTTCGATGAATTCAGGAACGATGCGGCTGACAGTAAAATTGCTCAAAGCACCGTTGCGTGAAATGGTGCCTTTGTCGTCGGTATATTGTTTCACCATCTCATTCCAATTCTTGCCATCTTGGGCCATCAGTTCCTTGTAGATGTTGTCGGCCTTCTGCTTCATAGCCGCTTCGTCTTCGGCGGAGGCATCGAAGGGTAGTTGAAGAAAGATATGAGCGGCTTGTATTGATCCCATAGCATCAGTAATGCTTTTCACTTTAATAATATGGTAGCCGAAATCGCTACGAACTGGCATTGAGATTTCGCCTTCCTTGGTGTTGTAGGCACCTGTCTCGAAAGGGTAAACCATATCGAAAACGGTGAAGTAACCAAGGTCGCCGTGGTTACCTGGGCGGGCAGGGGCCTGGTCGGTAGCTTTTGTCCCTTTTGCTGAAGGGTCGTCGGAATATTGGTCGGCCAAAGCACCGAAGTCAGCGTCTTTAGCCAGAGCTTTCTTGCGAATCTCCATAGCTTTGTTGTAAGCTTTCAAGGTGTCCGACGGCAAGGCGTTCTTGTCGCAGCGGACGAGGATATGCGAGGCACGGATATCCTTCAACTTGCGCTGATAGGCCTCCTGAAGCAGCTCGTCGGTGATATCGTCGCTGCTCATGAAAGGCTTGGCTAATTGCTTGCGGTAACCAGCCAGTTCTTTTTGGAACTTCGCGCTAGTGTCCAATTTCAAACGTTCGGCCTCCATCACTTTCATTCGAAAAGTGGTGAAAAGCTCAAGATATTCGTCAACTGACTTCTTTTCGATGACATCACTCTTGAGGTTGTTCTTGTAATACACATCACAGAATTCCTTCACGGTGACGTCTTGGTCGCCAATGGTCATCAACACCTGCTTGTCGAGTTTCGACTGCGCATTGGCAAATAAGGCTGGCATGACAAATGATGCCAACACAAACACTTTCAAAAAACTAAAGTTTTTCATTTCTGATATTTTGTTTGCTTTTAATAACGAGATTTGTAAGATATTATTTCAAACCGCCTTCTACTTCTAATCCGCTATCGAGAACGTGGATGTCGTCAACTTGAATAGCATCGAAAACAGTCTTGACCTGTTCGATTTGGTCAAGGTGGAGCATCAGTTGTCCTTGGGGACGCTTCTCGATCAAACCTTCCGGAAGTTTGTTCTTGAATATGCTGAGCATTGTGCTGAGTATTGTTTCGGTGCCAAAACCTGCATCTACACTTACCAGCAAGTCGCTGCCCACCATCTCAAGGATAGAGAGATTAGCCGAGAATTCCTTCTTCACGAAGCTCCGGCTGAAAAGATAGGTCACGCGAATCGTTTTGGGGTCAACGTAGGCAAAGGAAATGATTTGTTCGGTTTTTTCTTTTAGGATAGACTGCAATTCAGGGAAGGAAATAGAGGCCTTCATTTTTATCTTGATTTTGTTTATTTAACTTCTCTTACTATAATTGGGGGCTTCTTGGGTGATGGTGACGTCGTGTGGGTGGCTTTCAAGAATTCCCGAGCTGGTGATACGGATGAACTTGGCTTTTTTCAGGTCGTCAATAGTGCGTGAGCCTGTATAGCCCATGCCGGAGCGTAAGCCGCCGACCATCTGATACACAACTTCGGAAAGGGTGCCTTTGTAAGGAACACGGCCAGCAATGCCTTCGGGGACGAGTTTCTTCACGTCTTCCACGTTGTCTTGGAAGTAGCGGTCCTTTGAGCCTTGCTGCATAGCCTCCAATGAGCCCATACCTCTGTAGGTCTTGAACTTGCGGCCTTCATAGATGATGGTGTCGCCCGGCGATTCATCCACGCCAGCGAAGAGCGAACCTGCCATGATGGAAGATGCTCCAGCAGCCAAGGCCTTCACGATGTCGCCCGTGTAACGGATGCCACCATCAGCGATAAGCGGTATACCAGTGCCTTCCAAAGCTTTAGCCACGTCCATAACCGCCGTGAGTTGCGGTACTCCAATGCCAGCCACAACACGCGTGGTGCAGATGGAGCCGGGGCCAATGCCCACCTTGATGGCGTCGGCACCTGCATCGGCCAAAGCCTTGGCAGCTTCGGCAGTAGCGATGTTGCCTGCCACGATGTCAATTTCAGGATAGTTGGTTTTCAAGTTACGCACCATATCGATAACACCCTGTGAATGTCCGTGAGCCGTGTCGACGACCAAAGCATCCACGCCGGCGTCGACGAGGGCGGCGGCACGTTCAAGGGTGTTGGAGGCGATGCCAACGGCAGCGGCAACACGCAGACGACCGCGTGAGTCCTTGCAAGCGTTGGGACGAGCCTTCACTTTGATGATGTCCTTATAAGTGATGAGACCAACAAGGTGGTTGTCCTTGTCGACCACGGGAAGTTTCTCGATTTTGTGTTCCTGTAGGATGTCGGCAGCTTTCTCGAAAGACACCTCGTTGGTCGTGATGAGATTTTTGCTGGTCATCACTTCAGCGATGGGGCGGTTTAGGCCACGCTCGAAACGCAGGTCGCGGTTAGTGACAATGCCGACGAGCACATTTAGGCTGTCCACCACAGGGATGCCACCGATATGGTATTCACTCATCAGGTCAAGGGCATCTTTTACGGTGGCGTCAACATGGATGGTCACGGGGTCGCTGATCATACCGTTTTCGGCGCGTTTCACCTTGCGCACTTCTGCAGCCTGCTTGCCTATGGTCATATTCTTGTGCAACACGCCGATGCCGCCTTCCTGGGCAATGGCGATGGCCATACGGCTCTCAGTGACGGTGTCCATACCGGCAGAGACAACGGGAATGTTGAGGTCGATATGGCGTGAGAACTTGGTCTTCAAGCTTGTCTCACGAGGAAGGACGTTACTATAGGAAGGGACCAACAAGACATCATCATAGGTCAGACCTTCACCAACAAATTTTTCATTATCAAGTGCCATGGCAGTTATGGTTTTAATTAATCTGCAAAGGTACGGAATTCTTTTGAATCGACGATACGAAGCGGGTCAATTTTTCGATTGTGGAGGTAAAGCAGGCCTAAAAATGCAAATGCCACCAAGTTCGATGGCATTTGTGTTCAAAACAAGAATTTAGGTCAAGTCTAGACAATCCTTGCCCTGTTTATCCATCTACGGATAGAATTTAATTTGGCTACTCCCCGAATTGCCGTTTTTGACGACGCGTATCTGAGTCGTGATCCGCTCGCTCATAGTGTCGGTGTGGCTGATGACACCTACTTTCTTGCCTTGTTTCGACTGGAGCATGGCAAGTGAATCGATGACGGTGGACAAAGTGTCGGGGTCGAGTGAGCCGAAACCTTCGTCGATGAACAAATTCTCAAACGAGACATTGCGCGACGACAACGAGGAGAGGCCCAAGGCAAGACCTAAACTGACGATGAAAGTCTCGCCACCCGAAAGCGATGTGATGTCGCGCACATCGTCGGCACGGTCGTGGTCGATGACGCGGATGCCCAACGAATGCTTTACTTGAGTCAGTTCGTATCGGTTGTTGAACTTACGGATTTCAGCATTGGCATGTTCGATGAGGAAGCTCAAAGTGTAGCATTGCGCAATCTTGCGGAGTGTCTTTCCATCGCTGCCGATGGCATCGGTGATGTCCGTCCAGTCGTCTTTCAGTTTCGTCAAACGATCCAGTTCGGCAGCATTGCTACCGAGTTGCGCCACAGCATCTTGGTGGTTTTTCATCTTTGTGCGGGCATTAATGAGTGCTTCATTGGGTTCACGGCCTTGCAACTCGTCACGCTCTTGTGTCAGTTCATCGCGTGTCTTTTCGGGTTGGGCCTTTTGATGCTCCTCAAGTGCTTTCTTGGCACTCTCCAGCAATGAAGTGGCCGACACGGCCGCATCGTTGAGCACCTGTTTCTTACGTCTGATGGCCTCCCAGCGTTCGTTAGGGACAGCGCTTACTGATTCGATATCGGTTATTTGGATGGTCTTGATGCGTTCTTCTTCCGCGTTATAGGCATCCGTCCATTGCTGAAGCGCCGTTTTCTTTGACTCCAGTTGCGACTGATCATGCTCACGTTGTTCTTTCAATGAGGTCAACACGCCACCCGCCTCCTTTCTCTTGCCGTCCAATAGTACGATGCCATTCTTCTTTTTGCTCACCTCATCTTCGTTGTCCTCCTTGGCTTTCTCCAATCGGGCTTCAACGGCATCAGGCTGTTCGCCATCGAGTTCGGCTTGGAATTGCTTTTGTAAGTTTTCCAATCTTTCCTTTGCTTCTGTCCATACCGCAATGGCTTTGTCCAAAGCCGATTTCTTTTCAGTTTGCTGGTCGGTGAGATTGGGCGTTTGGGCTTTCGTTGATGCCAAAGCGGTTTCAGCATTGGTACACGTTTCTTTCGCTTTATCCATCAGCTCGCGCGAGGTTTGTTCATAGTTAGAAAATGCCTTTTCGGCGTTCTCCTTTTTTGTGGTCAGCGTAGCAATCTCAGCTTGCGCCTTGTTAAATGCCTTCAATGCGGCATTGGCATCCTGGCACCTTTTGATGAAGGCAGGATGCAACGCCTCCAGTTCCTCTTTTGTCTGCGGGAATTTGGGATGTTGTTCGAGCAACTCCTTCCATTGGTTTTCAAGGCTGGACATTTCCTTGTCCAATTCCACCAACCATTGACAATTTGACTCGATTTCCCTCACATTGCCCTCCTTTTCTTTGGTCAGTCGGTTTACTGTTTCCGTATCTTCCTTCAAGTTCTGCTCTTTTAACTTCAGCAGAGAGTTCAATTCGGTTTCAACCGCTTCAAACTTGGCCGCATCGTATGTGTAAGGATGCTCCAAAGCACCGCAGAGAGGACAAGGTTTGCCTTCTTCGAGCAGGGAACGATGCATCGCCCATGCTTCGCTTGACATTAAGGTATAGCTTCTGCGTAGCGTTTCCACTTCTTTGCTCAGGGTCTCAATGTCGATAGGGGCTAAGAGGGTGTCTATCCTCTTGTTTCTACGCTCCAACTCGCTTCGCTTTGCCTTCTTCGCCATTTTATCCTGACGTGCCTTTTCAAGCCTGCCCAACACATCGATGGCGTTTTTCAAGTCGATCAGAGCCTTTTCCGAACGAGTCGAGTGGCTTTGCAGCTCATCGGCATCTTTTCCTTCGATTTCCTTTTTCTTATCCTCCAAGGCTTTACGGGCGGTTTCCACGGCAACACGAAGCACTTCTTTTTGTTCTGTGACCTTTGTCTCGGTCTCTTTCATTGCCTTGACGGCCGAAGCAACTGCATCTTGCGCCGCTTTCACTTGTGCCTCATTGTCTGACACGGCTTTTTGGGCGGCTTGCCACTCCTTTTCGGCCTCTGCTTTCGTTTGAAGGCGTTCTTTGAGCGTTTCCTTGGTGGAGTCAATCTTCGTCAGCAGCTCACGCGCGACCTTGATATGCGGGGCTTTCTCCTCAATCAGTTTTTTGATTTCAGCGGCTTTCTGTTCCAGTTGCCTCAAGAGGTCCTCCTCCTGTTTTTTACGCTCCTCTATCTTTTTGATTTCGGCTTCGCTGGTGGAGATTTTGCTTCCGAGGCTTTCGATTTCCGCTTCGAGTCGTTTGGTTTCGCGCAAAATGTCGATGGCTTGTTCCAAAGCGTCGTGCAGGCCGAGTTGTTCGATGTCGTCTTTGATTTGCTCCAACGCTTCCTTGGCCTCGTTAAGTTTGGCTTCTTGTGCTTTGACGGATGCGGCTTTGGCTTCATCGTCGACATACCATTGCAGGCTTTCTTTCACCTTTTGCAATGCATCGGCTAGTTGCTTTTCCGTGGCTTCAAGTTGGCTGATTTCTTCTTGAAGCTGTTGTAATTGCTCCTCCGAGAGCTTATTTTGCTCTATGGCCGCAACCGAAGAATTCATATTCCTGAAATCTTCCATGGCCTTGTCCTTCATCGCTTTGATTTCGCGGGCGATGCGTGAATAGGTTTCCTCGCAGCCTACGAGTTTTTCCAACAGCTCGTAACGCTCGTCCTCCTTGGCGGTGAGGAAATTGGCAAACGAACCTTGCGCGATGAGCACGGTACGCAAGAACTGCTCGTAGTCGAGGCCGATGATGTTGGGCAGTTGCTCCCAGTCGGCTTCTTTTTCAACGGGCTTGCCGTTCACGTAGGTGATTTTGAAGAGCGTTTTGATGGCGTTTTCGTAGTTTTTTTGTTTGAAGGCCACCGACCATTCCGCACGATACACGCAACCGTCGTTGGCGAGGAAGGTCAGCTTGCTATAGCCGAACTTTTTGCCGTGAGTGAGGATGTTGCGGGGGTCGGTGGGAGGAAGTCGGTTCTTTTCAGTGGTATCAGGCTCTCCGTAGATCTCGATGCTCTGGTTTCTGTCGCCTTTTTTCTTCGGATAACGTGGTGCGCGATTGTAAAGAGCAAGGCAGATAGCATCGAGTATGGTTGATTTGCCGCTACCCGTCGGGCCGACGATGCTGAAGATGCTGCTTTCGCCCAGGGCACCTTTTTCAAAATTGATGACTTCGCCTTCCTTTTTGTCCAACGAGGCGAGGTTGAGTATTTCCAATTTGATGAGTTTCATGTCGTTCAGTCGTTTGATTCGTTTTTGATGCCGCTTAATAAATCTGCGAGCAAAGCAGTTTGGTCTACGTTCATGTCGGTGCCGTGTTTAATGAGATAAGCCTCTTTTAGGGTCTCCATCGGGTCGCGGTTCAGGATGTCGTCGAGGCTTTTCATCTGCCGACTTCCGACGATGGTGGAAACATCAGTTTGTGGTATGATTTTTTGGATTTTGCAAAGCACGGCATTCTTCGTGTTCATCAGGTCTTCAAGTTCTCTAATGTCATCGTTGTTTGCCCTGTCCATCTTCACTTTGAGGACGACATAGGAGTAGTCGTCGTCGGGCTTTTCGTGAAGTCGGTCGGGAAGTGCCTTCTTGATGAGCGTCTTGAGTTTGGCTGGCGACAGTTCGGCGTCGTCGTCGGGCAAAACCACGAGTTTGTGCTGAGGTTCGTAAACGATTTGTTCCACTTTAGGATGTCGACCCACCTCGAAAGTCACGAGGTCAATGCCGTGAGTGTAGTCTTTTTCGGCAAACGACATAGGCAAGACGCTTCCCGAATAGCGTGCCCAATCGGTATTCCAGATGTGTTGGCGTTTGTGGATGTGGCCGCAGGTCAGGTAGTCGGGGTGGTCGGTCCAACCTTCCATATTCACTTCTTCTTGTCCGCCGATGACGATTTTCTCGCTATAGTCGCTCTTTGCGATATCGGCACCTTTGGCGTACATATGGGCCATCATCACCAAGGTTTGGCCAGGATAAAGCTCCCTTGCGCGGTCGGTTATGGTATGCAGGAAAATATTAACGCCCTGCGAGTAGTTGGCGTTTTGCACTACATCGCTGCGAAGGTAGGGCACAGCCAGCACCACGACTTGTTCTCCATCGCTGTTGCTCACGGGAATCAGGAGATCGTCATAATCCACTTGCCAATAGCCTTCTTCGTTTTCGGTGGATTGCTTCCATTTGCGATGCACGGTGCCACGAATCTCCACCTTGTGGCGTGTGAGCATAGGACGTGGTGCTTCCAGCCGACTTGCTGAGTCGTGGTTGCCGGCGGTGATGACGACTTGCATTTGTGGACAAGCTTGCGTGGCATCGGCCAAGAATTCGTAATACGCTGATTGGGCGGCTGCTGAGGGGTTGCCATTGTCGAACACGTCGCCCGCCACGAGCAGGGCATCGGGCTGGTGGGTATTGATTTGGTCCAAAAGCCAGTTTAGGAAATGCGTGTGTTCCGGCAGTCGGTCGTTTCCGTGAAACAGGTTGCCCAAGTGCCAGTCGCTGGTTGCAATGATTTTGATCATAGTGATTGGTATTTGAAAATACTGTGGAGATGGAGGAGAATGAACCTCCCGCAACCTCCCGTTGATAATCAGTTGTTTACAGAATTTCAAGGACAATTGGTCGCAAATACGACACATTTTTCACTTCGCAAAGATATGCAGTTCCCGCCACATGCGAAAGGCTTTTGTTTAAAAAAATGACAATCAATCCTGTCCGATTGTCAATCGACAAGCGGGACTCAAGGAGAGCGGCCATTGATGTGATTCAGACGAGGTTGTTTATGTGAATGCCACTGAGTATCAGGATGATTGTTGGAGCGTGTTGGACGAAAACTGTATAGCGATAAATCTATGTGAAGGGTCGGAATGCGACTGATTCCGTGTAGGATCTAACCTTTGATTTGTTTGGGGCGGGGGATAATCAATCATCCATTTCACACAATTCTTCGATTGATGGATAATTGGCATATTCCTCCAATTTTGCGTCCATCGAACAGATGCGTTTGCCTTCGCAATCGAAGGCTTCAATACGGTTGTATCTACCGCCACAGGGATAATACTCATAGCTTTGCATAATAAGGAATTGATTTTCCTCGCTAAGCCCAATAAAACCTCTATTTGTCGGCAAGCATATAGCTTCTTTCTTTCCAAGTTCAACGATAAAACTCTCCACATTCCTATAATCACAGCATCCTTCCACCAACAGTTTTAGGTTTTCATCAGGATAGGAAATGATGGTAACGCGCTGAATCGTTGGAATGGTATCGGCGGGCATGGTGAAGGATTCGGTTGTGTTGTATCTGGTGCCATCAGTATCTAGATGGGTCAGAAGCATCATCTCCGATTTTTGTTTTTGCTTGTCGTAAGCCCATAACGAAACCTGTTCAAGAGGAGGCCAAATTCCGATAGAATCGTCATCGTATGCTTCAACATTGGTAAACACAGCATAATGAGAGTCTTCCGCAACAAGCTTTGCTGTAGTGGGAATACCATAATAATCAATCTTTGACTTGTGCTGTTCTGTCCTATTGCAGCTCAACAATACTGCAAAGAACAAAACCATACGAATCCACAATGTTATGTTTTTCATGGGTTAATTCTTATCTGTTATACTCAATATCAATCTACATTGCTCTTTTCAAAAAGTCTAATTCGTTTTTGGCTTCAGGATGGCCCATCTCTGCCGCTCTTTTCAAATATTTCACGGCCTTTTTTCTTAATTGTTGGTCGCTACTCATAGAGAGCAAACGCCATTCTTGCCATAAGGAATCCGCTTTCTTATGTTCGGCCTGTTCCCTGTACCGATCCACACCCTTGTCTCTGTCAATAACATACCTACTCAAATCATCATATTCCATTTGCTTAAGTATTTCAGTTCGTACTTCTTCGGTCGTGTATGGAGATTCGGTCAATATGTAGTTTATCATCCTTTTTGCCTTTGGTTCATCCTTTTTGCCTTGAAAAACGCTATCACACGCCACCGTATAAGTAGGAAATGTGTCGATGCCCATATACCATAGAAACAATGACTCAATATTGCCAATGCCAAAAGCAAGCATATCCCATATTTCCTCATCTTTTCGACAAATATATAAATACTTAAAGGCATCATCATCTATCGAACCGAAGTCCAGATAGCCTGTCATCCATTCGATGATGTAATCTGAAATTGGTTTGACCAATCGAAGACATTCCGCCAAGATCTGGCATCGTATATGACTATCAGGGATCAGCAGGTAACATTTTTCAAGAAAGAACCTGTCCAAGTCAAAATCTACCTGTTTGAACGCTTCCCATGCAGACAAACAATCAGGATCGATGTCTTTATCTTGATATATTCCTGTGTATTCCTCAAGGCAACAGTATGCAAAGACCTTTTTCTTTATGATTTCCTTATCTACTTCGCCTCTTGGTGAATATTGTTTATCAAACGGATTCATTGGCATCTTTGGTTATTATTGCAAATGTTCTTTTATGGTTTCCCATTCATTATTAATATCTTCCATAATAGCAGATGGTTCTTTTATGCTGTTCCCGTCAGTAAGGATAGCTATTGAAGTGTTTGCGATTTTCAAAGCATCCAGAATAGCCTGTTCTTTGCCAGTTCCGTATGCAAATTCATTCCGTGATAGAATCGCGCCCAGCGAAGTCTTATAAATGTCGTAGAACTTTTCTTTTTGATAATCAGTCATTTTGTTCATTGTATTTTTCTGTTTAATGAGAGAAAACTTGTTTTCGAATCAACTTCAACGCTCTGCTGCCAAGGCGATGTCCCTCTTTCCTTTCAATAAGAATCGTGTAACCATAGCCGAAACAAATCGCCTGATTTGACAGTACTCCTTCTGGGCCTATCAATTCATCGTGAATACAGAATAAGGCATAATCATGTTCGCCAGATGTTGGTTCATGCGTTTGGATAAACTCCTCAAATCTGCGGCACACACCTTCATCAAGGATATATTGCTGTATTCCATCTTGCCGTGGGACGAAGTAGTCTTTAGTGCCGAACCCGACCGATTTGCGAATAAGATCCGCAATATTGCAAGCTGGATTACAGATGATACGAAAAGCCTCACCAATATTTACATACATTAGATACAGTCCACCCAACGAGGTTCCAAGCAATACATAGGGCCTGTAGGTTTCGATTGCAGCATTGATGATTTTAACCGACTGTGCCAAATCTTCATTAACTTCCACGGCATACCAGTCGAACATTGGCAAATGCTTTTGCACGGATTGGAGCGTGTCGGTATTGGCTCCAGAGCCTAATCCGTGGACATAAATTCCTTTTTGTAACGGACTATTGTTTATAGTTATCACCTTATTGATTTTTCTATGGCTTTCAGTACGACCTCACACGGTTCAATCACCTTAATTGTCCGAAGTCCATCTGAACCACCGACTGAAAGTGTTATAAGACTACCTTCAGTTTGATGATACCGAGCGATTTTCGTGGGTTCCACAGACACAATATATCTTATTCGGATAAAAACAGGCTTGTCATTGGCTTGCATCAACCTTATATAGCCTAGAATTGTCTCTTGGCATTTTTTCCGCCCTGACAATTCACTGCTTGCTATCATTGTCTCTAACGCGGCATCGCGAATGGTATGGTGTTCTTTTGATTGTTTTGGTTTCATTCTCAGTAATTCTTTGGGGAAGCAATCGGGGTGAATAATTTTGACCAACTCGAACAATTCCTCGGTTTTTTTCATCGCCAATTCCCTTGTTTTGTCATCAAGCTTGTCAAAAGGATTCTCAACCTCATGGGCAAACGTCTTATTCTTTGGATGAATAATGCCTAATTCGTTCAGTCCAACAAACGACAACGAAAAAGCACTATTCTTGCCTATGAAAGCAATAGAAGAGGGTTTGTCGTTGGTTTCACGATCGACAATCTCCATTTCCTGTTTTTCGCCTTCAACCAAGAAGTTGTACAGAAAACCTTTATACAACAGTTTCACTGGCCGCTCCCAAAACATGGGAGCGACGAGATCGTCAAAGACACATGGGAGAAGAACATCGCCCCTAAATGTATATAATCCATACTTGCCATCCCACTTCGCCGTGAAGCCAAGACCGCCCGAACTGCGCCAATCAATCCGCACTTTTCCTTCTGGAGTTTTTATCTCACCTTGGGGTGTAAGGATAATCGTGGATTCTGGTTGAACAGGCACTTGGCCTTCATTGATACGAGGGCTGTGAATCAAAACGCAAACGTCACTAGCATAGTCAACATAGTATTCATTTGTGCGTTGATGTGGCTTGTGATTTGAGATGCCGTATTTTTGTGAAATCAAAAACCCCCTAAGCCAATCCCAATCCCTTCTATCAGAAGATAAGAGAGGATCGAAATCGTCCTCTATGGTCTGTATGGTTTCGGACAAAATCACATCAATATTCCAACCTGCTTGTTCTGCAACTGAACGATACAATCCAAATAAATCATCCTTGTCGATTTTGTCTTTTTCAAGGCAATATTTTATGTATGAATCCTCGAAAAACAGTTCAAGGTCTTTTTCTGAAATAGTGGTTTTTGCAATTGTAAGCATAATGTATAAGTCTTATTGTTAGTCGTCGTTCAGTAGGTAAAATGAATAGGTACGGCTTCGCTCCAATACATCGTATTCCGTTTCCGTATGATAATGCAAGATGCTGGCATCCATGATGAAGTCCGTGCGTTCCGTGCCGTTTGTCGGCAATTCATCGTAAGGCATGAACAGTGTCGTCTTTGTCGTGCAGTCGTTGTATGTGGGTGAAGTGTATTGACCTACTATCACATTGCCGTTGACTGACAAATACTTTCTGTTGTAGTTCTTTTGTGCCAATGGCGATCCATCCTCATTGTAGAAACGCACCAGACAATACAAGTCTGCGTCTTTGAGATTCTTTGTCTCAAATTCCACCGTTATCGTCATGCCTTTTTCGCCGTCCTCATGGGTGTTGTGGTCGACAAAAATATGCTTGACGGTGGCCGTTGGCTTGACTTCAGTGTTTTGTACCTGATGATAGGTAACGGTGTTGTCTTGCGTATCATCATTCCTCTGAATGACAATCTCTTGCTTGTTGCCCTTCGAGAACGCCCAGCCAAAAATCTTGTAGGCCAATGCACCTTCGCCGAAGAGAAGCAATACCAGCGGAATGATAACAACAAGCAAGATGACAACAAGCAATATCTTGAACAAACCTTCAATCATGGTCTATCTCCTTCCATAAACTTGATTATAATCATATTCTTCGTACTTCTTGGCAATCTGATGCAGATGATGCGCAAACTCGTTCCGTGTCGTGTAAATCTCGTATCGTCTGGCATACTCGTCGATGAGGTCTTCCAACGAGACCTTTCTGTCATAATGATTGTTGATGGCATCTCGAACCGGATGTGACTTGGAGACTTCTGAAATGCCGTAACCGATGGCTCCAGATAATAAACTTTTGATTACACTCATAGTATTTCGGCTTTAACTGTTGTTTTGTTATGGCTTATTCTATTCGTTTTCAAATACTTCACTATCAAAGCAATCCCTTAAACGGAGTGTTCTTCGGGAAACGTTTGTCTATGCCGCAAGGATTCTGGGGCGAACAGGGCTTTTCGTCATAAGCCTTGGCGATTTCGTCAAACAGGACATACATCTTGACGAGCAAATCCATCGTTGCCAAAGGAGAATCCAATGCTGTCTCGACCTTGATAACTGGGGTGTTACTAAGAAACACGTCTTTCTTGTCTCTCCAGGTAATGCCCCAAATCAAGTCTTTTGCAAACTGCTGTTCTCTTGGCGTCAAGAAAAGGACGAGAGCCGAATCATTCAAATGCTTGGAAAGGAAGATAAACCTTCCATGACACCAGTTCCTATAGTCACAGAGTTGGACGCTGGCCATTCCTGACTCAACCATTTTCGACTCAAAATCGACGGCAACCGGCCTGCTCCAACCATTGTAAAGAACAATGTAGTTCTTGATGTCTTGGAGCTTGGGAATCTCACCTTCGACCCTTGGAGCATAATTGAAACAATGGTCAAGTGTCGTGTCAACATGTAGTTTGTTAAGCGTGTCGCCATCGTTGGTAAAAGCCTTGTAAAGCAGCCCGAACTTACAAATCACATCGATGGTGGCGATGAAAGATTTGGGCTGGGTGAGCCATTCATAGACAAGCCATTGGGACCCCGCCTTTTTAAGCGTTTTGACGACTTCGTTATCCTCTGTTTCCCTGACCAAGGCACAAGTGTTTTCGGGATTGACTTTTGCCGCTCGTTTTGCCACATACTTCTCATCCACTCCTTTCCCTGCAGTTGTCGTAAAGAAAACCTTGGAGGCCGCGAGTGCCTTGTCTGAAATGGACGACAAGGACAATGGTGTCAAAGCTTTTGCCATTCCTTGGTTAGCTTCATAGAGCAAAGCCGCGTAATCCATAGCGCTGAATGAGCCTCCGCTCCCCAAGCAATAAAGCGGCTGTTGCGGATGCTCCATGAAGAACTTTCTCAGTCCTTCCACATCCTGATTCCCTGCCCAATTTAATGCAGTTGGAATCATTGAAAGGGATTCGTTGAATTTGATTTTGTTTGACATGAGCTTCATTTATTTATTCATCAATTACTTCGCCATCTTCTGCCTTGTGTGCTTCGTCAAATTTGGCCTGCATGGTGGTATTGTCTTTTGTTAATGCCTTGATGGTTAGGGCTTCAGCCTTTTTGTTGGCAAGACGCAGGTTATTCTCACTGCCGATGAGCGCATCCTTGATTTTCTGCAAATGCGATATGGACTTGTCGATTTCTTCGATGGCCAACTTGAACTTCTCGCTCGCAAGACGGTAATTTTTCCCGAACTTGTCACGGAAATCAAGTAATTGGTTCTCGAACTTGGTCACGTCGATAGACTGGCTCTTCGCCACGGCTAACTGCTGCTTGTATTCCAGGCTCTTTTTGGAGGTCTGCACGAGCAAAGAAATTATGGGCAGGAAGAACTGGGGCCGTATGACGTACATTTTGTCGTATTTGTACGAAACATCAACTATGCCGCCGTTATACAACTCATTTTCAGGCTCTAAGAGCGATACCAAGACGGCAAATTCGCAGTTTTTAGCTTTGCGGTCGGCATCGAGTTTCTTGAAGAAATCCTCGTTTTTGTGTTTGGTGGCTGTTTCGTCTGCCTCGTTTTTCATCTCGAACATGATGGAGACATATTCCGTGCCGTCGGGAGCGAAGTCGCGGAAGATGAAGTCGCCTTTCGATCCGCCCGAGGCATCATTGTCCTTTTCAAAATAGGCATGGGGCATTATTGGCCGCATCATTTGGTTGAATTGAATGCTACAATGCTGTTCAAGTGTCTCTCCGACCATCTTGGTTGACATCTTCATTTTCAGGTCTTTGTAGTAGTCAATCTGTTCCTGCTTCATGCGAAGCTCTTCCTCGTGTTTCTTGACAAGATTGGCCTCATTGATTTGGGCTTCGCGTTTCTCAAGTTCCACAACGTTTTGTAGCTTTGAAATCTCAGCCTCTTTTGACCGAACAATCTCTTGACCCTTGTTTCGTTCCTCCAACACAGCCAGTTCACGCTCTTTGGTACTTTGGGCAATGGTGGAATTAAGTTTCTCAATCTCAAGTTCTTTCTGAGCCAATGCTGTTTCCAATTCGCTTTTCTTTTTGGCTTCTGCACTTTCCAACAAACTATTCAAACGTGCAATTTCAGCGTCCTTCTCGCCTTGCAGTTTGAGAACGTCGGATTCTTTTTCGTTTGTCAAACGTGCTATTTCCTCATCCTTTGCCCTTAACTCCCGCTCTTTTTGGTTGAGTTGCGATTGGAACGATTGTTCTTTCTTTGCATCGGCCAGTGCTTGTTCTGCTTTATAACGCTCATTGGCTTCTTCCATCCGATGCTTGATTTCGGACTCGAATTCTGCATTTCTAACTTGGCTCACGATGGCAGCATAGTCGGCTTCATCGACGGAAAACACGTTTCCACACTTAGGGCATTTAATTTCTCTCATGGTCTTTTGTTTTTTTGGATTAATATTGTTTTTGAGTTACGTTGCAAAATTATGACGCACCTACGAACATTTTGTTCGTAACCATTAAATTATTCGCAAACATATTCCTTGAAGTTGGAATCGGCTCTTCTTAATTTGGGGTTGAAACATTTTTTCTCTTGATACTTGGTTTCATCCTCGTAGAAAACTTTTGGGACTTTACTCCAAAGTTCCATCCTGCCGCCAGGCAAATCTGAAAACGGGCTGGCGTTATCGAGCCAGTCGCTGTCATAGGACTGGGAGTATTTGCCCAAGATGACACATTCACCGTCCACCCCTTCCATCTCGCAGAAGGTGGCGACAAAAGGTAGCGACCACTCTCCGTCCTCCTGGTGATAGGAGAAGCCACACACTGACTTGGTAGGGATGAACCAACGCAGTATGCCGCCCAAGTCGATGAACGGTTTTGTCTTGGGGAAAAGTGGCAAGTGGGAAATCTCGTTAGGGTTGCGACGATAGTATCCGGCAACCACAATAGACCTCATCTGTTCCGGGCGTACGGCTTTGGGATTGATGCTGTATTCGGTTTCATTGTCGATTCGCAGCACCACGATTTCTTCAGACTGATAGATTGTTTCCATAGCTTATTGATTTTTTAGTTTCACGATGCAAAAGTATGAATGAGATACGAACGTTTTGTTCGCAGCCTTTGGTGTTTTTGTATTAACGATGCCAGTCATAACCATTTATTTTGAATTACGGGGCAAAGAAACAGCAAACTTGAGCCAAATTATAGCTCAAGTTGAAAATTGGTAATAAAAAACGAAATTAAATTTCTATTTCAAAGTCATCTATACATTGCTGGCAGTTTCTTGATTCCTAACATTATTAAATCGGAATAAAGAAGAGAATCTTCATCGAAAAAACTATTATGACGGTTCAAATCAAGTTCTTCAATGTACTTCTTAAGCGAAAAGTTTTCGGGATAATTTGTGGCTGTCTCACCAACCATTTCACATACCTCGCTTATATCTTCCAACCTGTAAGTCCTTATTTGACCACTCCACTTGCTCTTGGCAGTAAATAGACCAATGACATACCAATGTTCCGCAGCCTGAAGCATCGCTAAAGGGCAGTAATACTCATAACGAAAATCTATATCCTCGCAATTTCTCATAGAAGGGTCTTTCCGCGCTTCTTCCAATGAAATGAAAATCCTGAATTGTATCACCGTCCTTTGTTTGACAAACTGAACCATAATGGGCAGAAGCGGATGGTGCTTCACATCATAGTCTATGATTCTGTCCTTCAGAAGAGGGTCTTCTTCGATGGCTGTCTGGACGGACAGCGTATCAAGAAATCTTGACATCCATCTATCTTGTTGCTCGTCTTCAAGAATGGAGTATTTATATCCTCCCTTTCGCTCACATACGATTCTCATGTCGAATGTCCCTTGAATTGCCTCCAAATGATTCCGGAAGGTTTTCTTGGGAAGCTCCTCGCCATATTCATTCAATTGGGAGCGAAGCCAAAGCGCATTGATTTCCTCATACGAGATTGGCCCGAATGTTCTGATGGTGTTGATCAGCCAAAGATACTTTTTTAATAGGTTGTTTGCCATGAGGGGTTATGTTTTTCGCCGCAAAGATACAAATAACTTCGGCCAAATAATAGCCGAAGTTGTGTCGCGCAAAAAGAAAAATCTATCCCACTGGGATTGATTCTTTTCCAATCCCAGTGGGATTGTATTGTCGTTGTTGCTAACCTTGGACAAATGAGGTTCGCTCAACAGACAATAGGAACATTTATGCTTGGCCAACAATATTGGCTACTCTGCCCCTTGTAGTTTTGGCCATTACACGCGCAAGACAACAAGCGAGTTTGTCCGGTTTGACAGATTCGCTTGTCTAGCATCATAGAATTGTTCGGTTGTTCAACATTAGTTAAGATCTTTCCGCTCTCCAATCCATGCCCAAAAGCTCAAACATGTTGTTTAACTGGCTTATTTTACGGTCAGTACCAGAATGAGTCAACACAAACCAAGTACTTCCGTCTGTATCTCTGCATTCCCTCACCCAAGTATCTTTTTCGACATTTGGCCTTTCTCGACTTACAATTTGAGTGTTTTGATTATCATGAAACCTTTGGTATCCAATTTCCTCTATTGCGAATAATAAAGCATCAATAGGCGGAAATGTACTGGAAACACCGTCATGCAGAATTCTTATACCATTTCTTCTTCCTTCTGCATTTATTTGTTGTGTTACCTCTACTTCGGTCATGTTAGGGATAAGTGTAATTGTAACCCTATAGCCATCGGCCAATAATGTTTGTAATTCTTCGTTGTGAGATTCAAGTATTCTTTCAATCTCACGCTTTACTACTTCTCTTTCTGGCATAGTTTTAATTATTAAGTTTAAGTTTAGAAGATTAGTTATTTTATGGTTTTGTATGCACAAATCTTGCAGTTACCAGATGAGTCAATGTCGGGATTTGCCAATGATTCTGGAATAAAGATATTTCCATAACAACCTCCAAATGCATCAGATTCAATGACTTCAACACTCTCTGGAACTACAAAAAGAGGAAGATCTATCTCATCAAAAGCACCTTGTGCAATGCATTTTACACTATCTGGAATACTCGTTTTTGGACATCCTGCAATTAGCTTATTACATGCTGTCTCGACAATGGCATTGCAATTGTCACGGGAATCATAAATGGGATTATCTGATGATACCACAATTGAGGTGAGGCCATCACAATTTGAGAAAACACCACAACCAATGCTTGTTACATTTTTTGGGATTATTATAGATTTCAATTTTATACAACTCGCAAAAGCCTCGTCGCCAATGCTTATTACACTATCTGGAAATATCAAAGAATTCAACTCGAAGCAGTGCGCAAATGCCCTATCACCAATTCTTCTTACACTATTGGGAATAATGATAGATTTTAAATACTCACAATCCGAATCCGAAAAAGCAGCAGGGCCAATGCTTGTAATGTAATTTGGTATAGTCATTTCATCAAGTTCATAATGATACAACTTGCAATCTTTTAAACAGACATCTCCATTTTTCTGCTCAATTTCAAATCGACAATCTCGCCAGCCGTTGATACAAACACTTGTTACGCCTTCAGGAATTGAGGTGTTTTGGCAATCGGCTATTATCATTTTTTCCGACGTTTCAATAATCGCATTGCAGTTGTCTCGAGAATCAAAATACTTGTTCCCTGACTCTACCACTATTGAGGTCAGTCCGACACAGCCATCAAACGCACTATCACCAATTCTTTCCACATTTCGTGGAATGAATATAGAAGTGAGACCCATACATCCCAAAAATGCACCACCGCCAATAAATCTGACACTATTTGGGATGACAACAGAGGTTAATCCTCCACAATCACTAAACGCATCATCATCTATAGATGTTACTCCGTCAGGAATCACGATTTCTCCTTTAACATCCTCTGAACACTTCGTCAAGACAACCTCACCGTCTTGATTTTCAATTGTTAACCATTTGTTTTCCATACCATTGTTTATTCTTAAGTTAATAATTGTTCTTTTTGACGCTAAACTTCTACCAACAAATAATAGTTCAATTTGTGTTTTTTTTAATGCTTGATTTTTAGTCTATTGCATGTTCTTTTCTCACATAATCAACAACCCTTTGAGCTACCGGCTTCCCCACATATTCAGACAATATAAAGAAAAGCTCATCCTCTGGAATTTCAGCGATACAAGAATAACCCTTATTGTCCATATAACCGTATAATGCATCACTTGCAGCCACCCACGTTAATTCACATGCATAATAATCGTTTCTATCATATTCTTCCTTTTTGCTCACTTTATAAAAGTCTTCCTGATTTTCTGTTAGATATGCAGTAATTTCAGGGATGACTATTTTTCTTTCTTCCATTTTGGAATGAACACCTTTCTTTGATTCCTCTTTCTCATCAGGTTTGACTTTATCAGGAAAAACTTCAACTCCAGATAGAGTTAAAAGCTCATCTTTTGTAAAAATGTGATGATATGAACATAGTTCTTTTCTCAAATCATCTTTGTTTTCTTCTATTAACCTTTGCTGTTCTTCTTTTGGAAGATTGCTAAATGTATCCTCTCCTTCTTGATTATAAATGGTAATCGCCCCATGATGTATTTCACCGTCATTCACAAATCCAAGACAAACAACCTGATACACCTTGTCATCACTTTGGAAACAAAAACATCTGTTTGAATCTTCGGCCATCATTGCCAAATGGTCTTTTTCTATTTGTGAGACCGTTCCTAACAGAATATATTGATACTTGCAGCCTTTGTATTGTATTTTTCCGATATGAAGGTATTCGTCATTTTGAACATAATCAAATATGCAAGGGAAGAGAGGTGTGCCTTTCTCCGAATAAATCCCAAACATCTCTTTCCAACGAGCCGTAAAGCCATGACATCTTGAAAGACTTCTCTCGTTAAGCCATACTTGTCCCTCTTGTACCATTATCTCTCCTTGGGGTGAAAGAATAATGGTGGAAGTAGGTTTTACTATTTCTTGATTCCTAACGATATGTGGACTATTCACCAATACACAATCATCGCTTGCAAACATGATACAGTATTCATTCGTACCACCTCTTGGGTATTCTATGAGAATGTCATACTTTTCAGAAATCAAGAACCTTCTAAACCAAGTGCGTACTCGCCAATTCTCAATTTCCTGTATGGTGTCTGACAGTATAGAATCTATCATCCAACCTGCTTTTTCAGAAACAGCACAAAGGGATGCAGACACTCTTTCTTGCGATTGATTCTCTATTTCAAGGTTGTAACCCATGTGAGAAGAAAGCAGAAATTGTTCTATGTCTTTCTCGTTAATCGTGGTTCTATTGACTCTAATCATATTTTTTCACTGTTCCGTGTCGTGCGCAACTTTATATAAGACTTCATTTATTGTTCTTAATAAACTCTTTATTGTGTTTCTTTGTCTGTCAATTCTCTTTGAAGTAGCAAAACGCATCCACAATCATTGCCCAACACATAAGAAGATATCTGGACAATCCTCCATCCATTATTCAACAAATCCTTCAATTCTGGAGGGAATTCAACTTCTTCATACCACTCGCGACCATTAAATTCAACTCTAAATAATTTTTGTTCCATAGCAATTGCGTTTTAATTATGTTTTGATTTGTTTTTCTAATTTTTACGATGCAAATTTACAAATTTCTCACAAACATTTCATTCACAACCCCAAATATCTGTCACTCATTCCTTTAATCCGTTCCTCAATCTCCTTGCGAATGTTTGTCGGCTCCAAAACAACCAGCTCCTGTCCATAAGAGCAAAGCTCACGAATCAACTCATAGTTTCGTTTGCAGTCAATCCTGAAGAAACGGCCTCCTTGCAGAGAGGAATAGGCTTTGCGCAAAGCCGCTTCTTCCAAATTCAGGGTCTTTTGTGATTCGTGCAAAGGCTTGGTCATCACATAATCCACCGAAAAGTCGCTGACCCAAAAGACAATTTGATTGATAGGCTCCGCTTCATAAATGGAGACCCCGATAACATCCTCAAACAACTCGTTCAAGTTGCCGTCGTATTCCTTGTATTTAACCGATGGGAGTGGCACAATCTTGTCCATGCGGTCTAAAGGGAAGCATTTCAATTTGTCGTTTTCCACTTTTTTCGCAAACAAGTACCATCTGCCGTTGTATTGCCGCAACAAATAGGGATGCAGATTATAAACGCGGTCGTTTTCGGGTGCGGTGAATTGATGGTAATGCAGCTCTATGACTTGCCGCTGCGATATGGCCGTAAACAACTCACCAAAAAGATTGGTGTTTTCCAAAGGATTCTTGGTGAGCGAGATGATAGGCTGGTCGGTCGATGACGGACGAAGGCTTTGTCGGAGCCGCTCAAGACCTTCCAACTTTGGCAATCCATCGAACTGGCCAAGCAGCGAAAACAATTCCCGCAACAGGTATTGTTCCTCCGAACTCAGTTTTTGCTTGAAAATGGAGAAAGACGGATCCGCGTATCTCAAGCATTGCTTCTTATAAGTTCTATTCCTTTCGTAATTATCATAGTCAACCGAATACCTTTCTATCTCTACCCAAAAAGGGCCTTCGTTTTCAAGGAAGTGAATGTCTTTCTCGATGGTGCGACGCACCACGCAATCGCCATCAGGCCGCATTTCGGCAAGACGGCGGTTGACCTCTTTCGTCAAGTCATCGAGGGAATAGTTGTGATACCGGTCGCTCAACAGCTCGTCCAGTATCTTGTATCGCATGATGGCGTTTTTGTTGATGGGCATAGGACTCTTTTTATTGAAACATCGCTACAAAGATAATCTTTTTTTACGAACAATTAGTTCGTAACATAGGCTGCTGCAAAATTACAAAACAACCTATGCCAAGAACGGGCTTAGGTTTTTTGCATAATATCCACAAAAAAGCCAGCCCAGTAATCGCTTGATTATCAAGGCTGGCTTATTGGTTCAGGTCGATTGATCGGCCCAAGTGGAGATGGAGGGGCGGTTGGCATAATTTTACATAATTTTCTTTGATAATTAAATATCTGTTATTTAGAGGTTTATCATAAAAATGGCATTATGTAGAATCATACTCCATTGAAAGGCTTTATGAATTCGGGGGACTACTTGCGCGCCGAGATTTTCGATGTTGATATTATGCAAACACAATTTGTTCATGTCCTTATAAACCAACAACAAGCGACCCGAAGGCCGACCCGCCTACACACACACTTTTCCCTTCACAGCCGCAGATTTGCGAAAAAACACGAAAGGCAGCCCTCAAACGAAGGCTGCCTTTCATATTCGGGTTAGACGATTGTTGTAGGGTTAGTATTCGTAGACATCCCAGCCAGATGGGATACCGTTGTTACCCGTGGTCCAACAGGATGCACCCTTGGCCTTGGTGAACGTGCCGTAAGGTTT
>CAMJHP010000018.1 GCA_946405575.1 uncultured Bacteroidales bacterium
CCACCATTATCTGCGCTCACAATGTCGAAAAAACCACTATAAACAGTGGTAGCGGACGACTTGGGTTCGTAGGCACTAATCGAGGTGTAGTTTACCTCCATAAGATAGACATCCGCAGAACTTTCCGTGGTGTAGGGCACATTGCTACTGGTGGTATAGAACGTCAGGCTGGTGATAGATGCGCCTACCATTTCCACCAAGTCGTCGGCGGGGATGACAAATTGGCTCCTGGTGAAGTCATCGAAATAATAAATGTACGCGGGGATAGTGTTGCTAGTGGCCGTGCCGTCATACACAGTGAGTGATGGCGGAAGGAGGGTAAACTCCACTTCTTCGCTGCTGTCGCTCCAGCCATCTTCTGCGCCGCAATAGCCTTGGACATAGAAAGTGAAAGGCTCGCCATAGCAGTCCGCATTCAATATCTCATCAAGCTGTTCTTTCGTGATGGTGAAGGAAGGCTCATAAACAGTGAACTCAAGTGGATAATCACCATTATCTGCCCAGGTAATCGAGACGTCCCAACTGATTTGGTTTTCGGGTGCATCCCAGGTGATGGTGGCGAAGTAGTCCGAAACAATGGCCTCTACGTTGGTGGGTTTCAGGCAAGTAGGGATGTGGTGGATGCTCACATTATCAATGTGCAGGTTGTTGTCGCCATTATTTGCTACCGTACTTTCACCATAGAATGCGACCATAAGATTGGTGCCTTGGTAAGCGGTCAAGTCGATGGTGACCTCCTCTCCGTCGACACTGATGTCGTTGTACACGTAGGTCGAGCCCGTGTTGTTCCATTCGCGAAGGATGGTCCAATTCTTGCCATTGTCGGTTGAGGCCAAAACGACGAACCGGTCATCAGGTTGCAGTGTCGGGTCAACGGGTAGCATAGTGCCCGAAAACTTGGTTAGAGCCAAATTGAAACTGAGTTCACAATTGTTTTCAATGTGTACTACGGGCGTGACCAACCAGTGTTTGCGTTCTGATCCGTAGATGTTGATATAAGCATGGTTATCGTCATTGAATGCACCGTTTTTTTGGCCAAAAATCCAGTAGCTATTGACAGGTGACAATTGGGCTGTGCTATTCATTACATTATCCACCAAGGCAGAATACCGAGTCCAGCCCTCAGGGATGGAAGTAGTGGCAAATGGCTCATTGAAAGGAACAAGGGCAGGTGTATGGAGCGTAAAGATTACAGGATCGCTTTGGTCGCTTTCACTACAATACCTCCGCAAACCGAAGGTGTAGTCGGTATCTGGAGTCAAATTGTTCCAATTTGCATATCCATTTGATTGCCAAGGTTCATTCCAAAGCATACTGTTCGGGTCGAACCATTCGGATGCCTGCATGAAACATTGATCCTCTTCGCCAACTTCGGTGTCCCATTCAATGGTGACGCCATTAGGGATAAGGCTACCTTCAACAATGTGGGCATTGAGGGGCTCCACGCAAGTCGGGATAGTATTCACTTTGACATCGTCGACAAACCAATACCATGCGGAGCTGCAATTGTATTGGCGCATGGCCATGCGGCTATTTGCGGGCGCATTGTCGAAGTAAACAATCTTTTCTTCGTAAGTGAAATCAGATGTCCAATCACTGTGACTATAAGTTTCAAGGGCGACGAAGGTGCTGGCATCCGAAGGGTCGGTCATATAGCCCACGGCAAAATCGCCGCAAGCATCACCATTATGTTCAGGACGGGTCCAAAACTTCAAAAACAGGGTGTTGGTGGGGGCTGCAAACTGGGGAAGCACCACAATGTTGGAAGTGGAACCTCCAAATGTCAGATAATGCGTGCCGCTATGGGGATATTGTATATAATTGCCAATGTTAGAATTGCCCGTAAGAGCGTTCCAATCGGCAAAGGGCGCTGCATCCTCAAAATCGTAGGTGTAAGGAATTGCCGTTGGTGGAGTGATGTCTATCCGGGTATTGGCACGGAAATTATAACGTTCCGAGTAGCTACTATAAGAGGCCAAATTGGAAATATCAATATTACTATGAGAATAGTAAGCAGTACCTGGATATACATCTTCAATGTTCGTATAATAGAACATATTGATGCTGCTACCCAAATTATTGATAACAGGGGTGTAAAAGCAAACCAATAGGTTGCTGCTACCGTCGTAGATGAACGGGGTGTCTAAGGAAATGGTTACCCAGCCGGCCCCCGAAGCCGAGAAAGTGCCGTCATACACTTTATCAATTGGGCTGACCTGAACCATGTCTTTAGTGTTGTTGAACTGGGTTTTGGAGGTGTGCTTCATATACACCTGGATGCCTGACATGGAAAATGGGCCAGCACCATTGTAATAATTGAAAGAGATAGAATTAATGACTCCATTGGTTCCTATTTCCGCAGCAGTGTAGATTTGCTGGGTTACGAAATAATTCCAATCCGATTTGACTGGCAACGAGTTTTGACCAGTGCTGGTACCCGTCCCAATTGTCACGACTTCGGCTCTTGCCCCGCCAAAACAGGCGAAGCAGAAGAGCATCAATAATGGTAAAACTTTGTTTTTCATAGCGTTAATGTTTTTGGTAAAGAATCCGTTGATTTTTATATTTATGTTTTATGTTTGTTTTCGGCTCCAAAAATATGGACAAAAAACGAAAAAAGCAAGTAAAATGTGTCTTTGAATTTCATAAAACCGTATTTTTGCATGATGATTACCAAGATAAAAGAAGTTACGACAAGGAAAGACTTGAGGGCTTTCGTCCATTTTCCGAATCAACTTTATAAAGACAATCCCTGCTATGTGCCGCAGATTGAGTCAATGGACCGCGACACTCTAACGCCCGAAAAGAACCACGCTTTCGAAGTGTGCGAGGGTAAGTATTGGTTGGCTTACAATGAGAAAGGAGATGTGGTGGGGCGCGTGGCGGGCATCATCAATCGCAAGTACAACGAAAAGAAGAAAGAGAAGGTTTGCCGCTTCGGCTGGATTGACTTCATTGACGACCACAACGTCTCCAAAACATTGTTGGACACTGTTGAGCATTATGCTAAGGAGAAAGGCATGGATACGATGAACGGCCCGATGGGGTTTCTCGAGTTTGATGCGGCGGGTGTCTTGGTGGAAGGCTTCGACAAGCTGCCTACAGCTTATGGAAAATACAATGCACCTTATTATGAAGAGCACTTGACACAATTGGGTTATAAAAAAGACGCCGACTATGTGGAATATCTCATCAAGGTGCCGGAAGTCATCCCTGAGCGATACGAACGTATGGCTCAATTGGTCTCTGTCAAGAACAGCCTGCATCAGGCCGTCTTCCATAACCGCAAGGAGCTTGAGCCTTATCTTGATGATGTGTTCCGTTGCCTCAACTCGGCTTATTCCCAACTGCATGGTTTCTCGGAGCTTTCACCAGGCCAATGTGAAGACCTCAAGAAGCAGTTTGTGACCAACATCAACGTCGACTACGTCTCCATCGTCCTCGATTCTGACGATCATGTGGTAGGTTTCGGTGCAGCTCTACCATCGCTTTCCAAAGCGATGCAGAAAGCCAAAGGCTCGCTTTTCCCCTTCGGTTGGATGTATATGCTGAATGCACTGAAACAGAACGACACCATAGACCTGCTCCTTATCGCCATCGACGAGAAATACAAGAATAAAGGTGTGAATGCCATGATTTTCGACAAGTTCGCGAAAGGCATCACCAAAAACGGTATCAAATATATCGAGTCGACGCGTGAACTCGAAGACAATACAAGCGTGCAAAACTTGTGGCGCTATCTTGAACACGATTTGACCAAGAGGGCCAGAACCTATTCCAAAACTATTAAGTAAAACGATGAAGACTAATCTTTTAAAACAATTATGTGCCCGCTATAGAGCCCCCCAAGAGGCTCAAGCCAAAGGCATATATCCCTACTATAAACCTATCGAATCTGAACAAAGCACAGTGGTAAAAATCAATGGCAAGGATGTGCTGATGTTCGGCTCAAATAGCTATTTGGGCTTGTCAAACGACCCTCGTCTGAAGGAAGCTTCCATAGAGGCCATCAAGAAATACGGCACAAGTTGCTCGGGATCAAGGTTTTTGAATGGTACACTCGACATCCATATGGCTTTGGAGGAAAAACTGGCCAAATTGGTGGGCAAGGAAGCTGCCGTATGCTTTAGCACGGGTTTCCAAGTCAACTTGGGAGTGGTGTCGGCACTTTGTGGCCGCAACGACTACCTGCTTTTGGACAGCCTTGACCATGCCTCAATCATCGAAGGTGCTCGCCTCTCATTCGGCAAGGTTTGGAAGTTCAACCACAACGATATGGATGCCCTCGAAGCCAAGTTGAAACTGTGCAACCCCGACTCCGTCAAGCTCATTGTGGCCGATGGCATCTTTTCGATGGAAGGCGACATCGTGCCGCTTCCTCGTATGGTCGAACTTGCCGAACAATACAATGCGGACATTATGATTGACGATGCCCATGCTTTGGGAGTGTTGGGCCATCAGGGACGTGGCACGGCCGACCACTTCGGCCTCACCGACAAAGTGGACCTCATCATGGGCACTTTCTCAAAGTCGTTTGGCTCGTTGGGAGGTTTCATCGCCGCCGATTTCGACATCATCAACTACTTGAAACACAATGCCCGTTCACTGATTTTCAGTGCAAGTATGCCACCCGCGAATGTGGCTTCGGTGAGCAAAGCCATTGACATTATGCTAAGCGAACCTGAGCGTATCAACCATCTTTGGGATTTAAGCAACTATGCACGCAAGCAATTCAAAGACCGTGGCTTCGACACAGGCCACAGCGAGACGCCTATTATCCCCCTGTTTGTGCGCAATTCGGAGAAGGCTTTCTGGCTGTGCAACAGGCTGTTGGACGATGGCGTTTTCGTTACACCTGTCATTGCTCCTGCTGTCCCCGAAGAGGATGTGCTAATCCGTTTCGCCTTGATGGCGACACACACTTTCGAGCAGGTAGACGAGGCTATCGACAAGATTACCAAAGCTTTTAGAGAGATTGGGGTGATTTGATTGCCTATCGGGGTGCTGCAGTAGGTCGCGACCTATGGTAGATTAAGAATACCGCCCTTTCAGGGTGGGTTTAGTGTAATACTGACAATCTGTGAAATCCGTTTATTCCGTGAAATCCATAGTCCTCATCACTGGCATATCCTCAGGCTTTGGCCTTGAAACGGCCCGACTGCTCTCACAAGAAGGTCATTCCGTTTATGGCACAGTGCGCCGTGTAGTGGAGCCTTTGCCTAATGTACACTACCTCCAATTAGATGTGCGCGACAGTGAAGCCGTGAAAAAAGCTGTCGACCAAATTGTTGAAAAAGAAGGCCACATCGACGTGTTGGTCAACAATGCAGGGATGGGCATTGGGGGACCGCTCGAGTTTGCCACTGAAGAGGAGATTCGCTTGCAAATGGACACCAATTTTATGGGGCTGGTACATTGTGTGAATGCCGTGTTGCCCCATATGCGCAAACAAAACAGCGGCAAAATCATCGCCCTAAGTAGCATCGGCGGCGTGATGGGATTGCCTTTCCAAGGCTTCTATTCAGCAAGCAAGTTTGCTATTGAAGGTTATTGTGAAGCCTTGCGGCTGGAGACCCAATCGTTTGGAATCAAAGTGGTGGTGCTTCGTCCCGGCGACTTTGCCACGGGTTTTACGGGTAGCCGGAAGAAAGTGACTAATGAAGAAGCACTCCTCTCCTACCCCACCTACAAGGCAGCCATCAAGAAAGTGGAACATGATGAGAACGGTGGTCTCAAGCCCATTGTCTTGGCTCGCACAATCAACCAAATCATCCAAAAAAAGAATCCCTGCAACGGCTATGTCGTCGCTTCCTTTGAGCAAAAACTATCCGTTTTGTTGAAGCGCATCCTTCCAGCCAAGTGGTTTGCAAAGATTTTGGGATCGTATTACAATATTGCATCCTGAAATTGGCACATTTCTATAAAAGCCACTAAAACAGTGGATCTACATTTGCTCAATTCCTACCCATCCCTTCGGCTCAGGATAGGTATGTCCTAACGAACGGCATAACAACATACCTACCCCCATAACATCCTCTTTGGATGTTCCGGTTTCACATTGGCTTCTGAGCCGATGGGCATCTTTCGTTAGTTCTTAACGAAACGCTTGTTCGTCACCCCATCCTTTGTGCATAAAGAAAGAAGATAGATGCCGAAAGGCAACTCTTGCACATCGATGTCGAAAGCGCAATTGCCTGCCTTATGGCAGAATACCAATGATCCAGTCATATCGTAAATCATGTACTGTTCGATGTCGGTTTCGCACACCACGCTGAGACGGTCAGTAGTGGGATTGGGATAGATGGAAACGAGATTTGTGCTGTTTTCAATCACTCGGTCATAGGTCCTATATAGCATAACATTATCGATGTTCAGCATAAACTGGTTGGAGCAGGCGAAGTGGACAATGGCCACATAGATGTCTTGTCCTTGATAAGCCCTGAGGTCCACGTCATAGTTGTGCCATTCGCCAGCGGCTTTAGCGGTCATATCGGTTTCCCACACGATAGTGAAGTCGTCCGAGCTGGTGTTGCCTTCCGTTGAGACGGCCACACCAAAATGCTCGGCAGGATGAGATATATCTTGAGCGCAAGCAATAAAACTGATTGCTTCACAGTCAAGCTTATAAGGTGTCACCAAATAGTTTTGGGGATACAAGATAGTGCTATTGAGGTCGTCATATGAGGCCGAAGTCACGCTGTATGGATTTTCCATATTACCCCAGTTTTGGCGCACCTCCCAATTGTATCCGTCCCCATCGGCATCGATGGTGGTCCATTGCATAATGCCGTCGTTGAAGTCGAAGAAAATGTCGCCCTCTGGAGGTGTGGGAGGAACGGGAGTATAGTCGCCTAAGGCATAAATGCCGATGAGATTGGGACTCTTATCCACATCGCCGAAGAAACAAGTTGAACCGTTGCATTCGCCGATGAAAGCCCCTCCTGCACTGCAAGCTGCTCCCCAACCTGGTGTGACGGAAAAATCGAAGATGTAGTTGGGATCAAAGCTGTCGGCATCTGCATTATAGTCGAAGACATGGGCTGTGAAGCCTTCTACGGCAAACAGGTAGATGTGATGTACCCCGTCCTCATCGGTGAAATAACCAGTGCCATGAACCGAGTGCCCACCGAGGTTATGCGCTGTTGCAGTCTTGACGACGGAGCCGCTGCGATCGATGAGTTTAAGGTCAAGATGGAGGTTTGGACTATTGCCTGTGGCCCTTTGACCTACCCAAAAGGCATCGTAGTCAGG
Source organism: uncultured Bacteroidales bacterium (assembly GCA_946405575.1). GTDB lineage: Bacteria > Bacteroidota > Bacteroidia > Bacteroidales > F082 > Limimorpha. The sequence continues at coordinate 7,252 of CAMJHP010000018.1, forward strand.
GTCGTAGGTGCAGTGACCAAGTTCGTTAAAAGTTGTATTAATCTGCCCAACCAATGTCTTGTTACGAAGGTCAACGCACCAAATTATTCCAGAGTGGGCATCGCAGCCATAAACATACTGTCCATCATAGGTCATGTCGCGAAGGTAATTGTCGGAATTGGAAATTTCGGGAATATCGAATTCTTCGATAAGGTTGCCATTGAGGTCATATTTGTAAAACATCGACAACACCGTCGAAGACTTTCCCCATGCACTGGTATAGATGTATTCGCCATCATACACCACGCCATGCTGTCGTCCAGTAGAGCAAGAGAATGATGTCACGAAGTCCCACATATTGCGTGAGCTTTGTTTTTGCGCCTTCGCTGTCCAAGGCGCAACTATAATCAGGAGCAAGAAAAGAAGTAAATGTTTGTTTTTCATAATATTATGCATTAATTATACTATAAAACAATTTCAAGTGTTTCATCTTTTTATTGCTGCAAAAATAATATTATTTTTTATTTCTCTTCGTTTTCTTGTTTTGATTGCTTAATTTTGCCCCCCGAATCCCCCACCCTTCGGGCACACCTTAATATTTTGAAGTAGAAGGGGATGGATAGGGAAGCAAATTGAAAGGTAAAAACAAACTATAACTTTATGCAAGACAAACTGCAAGCATTGACCGACAGGCTTTACAACGAGGGCTTGTCGAAAGGAAAACACGACGGAGAAGAACTCGTGCAAAAGGCACAGGCTGAAGCCGACCGCATTATAGCCTACGCCAAAGCCGAGGCCGACCGCATCATCACCCATGCCAACAAAGAGGCGGAGGAGATGAAGACCAAGGTGAATGCCGACATCAAGATGGCGGCCACCCAAAGCATCGCCGTGACGAAACAGGAAATCGAGAAGATGGTGGTGACCAAGGCAACTACAGAGGGCGTGAAAGCCAATATGAGCAACGCTGCCTTTGTCAAGGAACTGATCACGTGCGTAGTGAGAGCCTTCAATCCGCAGAATGCGTCACCTGTTGATTTAAGCCTCATCCTTCCCGAGTCGCTGAAAGCTGAGGTGGATCCCTTCGTGAAAAACGAAATCGCCAAACAGTTCAAGACCGAGGTGAAGGTGGACTACTCCAAAAAGATGAATGGCGGTTTTAAGGTAGCTCCCAAAGGCGGCGGCTACGTGCTCCAATTCACCGACGATGAGTTCACCCAACTCATCGCCAACTACTTGCGTCCCGCCACCAAGAAAATCCTCTTCGGCTGATGGATAACTATGTCTATATCGTGGCCGGCTTGCCGGAACTGACCTCGGGCTTCGAGAACACGGGCTTCGACTATGCTGCCGTCAAGGAGTCCATCATAGAGTTGCTTTCAGAGAAAGACCAGAAACTGGTCGAACTTATGGAGGAAGGCTTCAATGAGGAGAGCCTCGGTGCGGAGTTTTACGACAAAGCCGCCAAGAGCAAAAACCGTTTCGTCCGAGAGTATTTCGACTTCGATGGTCGCCTGCGCAACATGAAAGTGAACTACCTGGCCAAGCGCCTCGGCAAGAAAGGGGAAGACTACATAGTGGAACTGCCCGAGGCCGACTTCGAGGAAGGCAAGCAGATTGAGGAAATCCTTGCTGACGCCGACTTCGTGGAACGCGAGCAGAAAATGGACGAGCTGAAGTGGGAGAAAGCCTCAGACATTGCCCGTATGGACTACTTTAACATGAACGCCATACTTGCCTTTTTGGTGAAAGCGAAAACCGTCCAACGCTGGGCTGAGCTTGATGAGGCAAAAGGGGATGAGATGTTTCGCAAACTCGTCAAGGAGGTGCGTGGCTCTTTTGGAGGTGTTAACAGCGCTACAACAATCACAGGAACCACTGCTCTTGAAATAGTTGAGGAAGAATGAGTTTTGAGCTTGTCGAAAGGTCGTAGACCCCGACAGAATCTTTAAATTTAAATTTTGAATATTGAATTATAATATATGAAAACAACAGGAAAAGTTACAGGAATCATTGCAAACCTCGTCACTGTGGAGGTGGACGGCCCTGTGGCACAGAATGAAATCTGCTTCATCGACTTGGACGGTACCAAGCTGATGGCAGAGGTCATCAAGGTGAACGGGAACAAGGCCTCCGTGCAGGTGTTTGAGAGCACCCGTGGCCTCCAAATCGGCGACAAAGTGGAATTCCAAGGCTACATGCTTGAGGTAACCTTGGGACCTGGTTTGCTTTCGAGCAACTTCGACGGCCTACAGAACAACCTCGCCACCATGAAAGGGGTATTCCTCAAACGCGGAGAATACACCAAGGCCCTCGATGAAGAGAAACTTTGGAACTTCACGCCTATTGCCAAGGCTGGACAACAGGTGGTTGCCGCTGACTGGTTGGGCGAAGTCAAGGAAGGCTGGCTGCCCCACAAAATCATGGTGCCGTTCAACTTCAAAGGCACTTACACTGTGAAGTCGGTGGCCAAAGCCGGACAATACAAGATCACCGACACTATCGCCACGCTGACCAACACCGATGGTGAGGAAGTGAAGGTGACGATGATGCAGAAATGGCCCGTCAAGGTGGCCGTAGGTGGCTATGTGGAGAAACCACGTCCCTTCAAAGTGATGGAGACGGGTGTGCGTACCATCGACACGCTGAATCCCATCGCAGAAGGCGGTACGGGCTTCATCCCTGGACCTTTCGGCTGCGGCAAGACCGTGCTGCAACATGCCCTCGCCGAGCAAGCCGATGCTGATGTCATCATTATGGCGGCTTGCGGTGAGCGTGCCAACGAGGTTGTGGAAATCTTCACTGAGTTCCCCGAACTGAAGGACAAGCACACCGGTCGCTCGCTGATGGAGCGTACCATCATCATCTGCAACACGTCGAATATGCCAGTGGCCGCTCGTGAGGCTTCGGTCTACACGGCCATGACCCTCGGCGAATACTACCGCGCCATGGGTATGAAGGTGCTGCTGCTGGCCGACTCCACCTCGCGTTGGGCACAGGCCTTGCGTGAGATGAGTAACCGTTTGGAGGAACTGCCTGGTCAGGACGGCTTCCCCGTTGACCTTTCGGCCATCATCTCCAATTTCTACGCCCGTGCGGGTTATGTGAAACTGAACAACGGCCAGTCGGGCTCTATCACCTTCATCGGGACGGTGTCGCCTGCTGGCGGTAACCTGAAAGAGCCCGTCACCGAGAGTACCAAGAAAGCCGCACGTTGCTTCTATGGCCTCTCGCAGAACCGCGCCGACAAGAAGCGTTATCCCGCTGTTGACCCTGTCGACTCCTATTCAAAATACCTTGAGTACCCCGAAATCATCGAGTATCTTGATGAGAAAATTGAAAAGGGCTGGGTCGACAAGGTAACAAAGACGAAATATATCATTCGCCGTGGCAAGGATGCTTACGAGCAGATCAACATCTTGGGCGACGACGGCGTGCCGATGTCGTACCACGAGCAATATTGGAAGTCGGAACTCATCGACTTCGTCATCTTGCAACAAGATGCTTTCGATGACATCGACGGTTGCTCTCCATTGGAGCGCCAGAAGTTTATGCTCGACTTGGTGCTTGAAATCTGCGACCGCAGTTTCAAGTTCGACAATTTCGAGGAGTGCACGACCTATTTCAAGGGCTTAATCAACATCTGCCGCCAGATGAACTACTCGGAATACAAGTCGGAACAATTTGAAAAATATCTTGGACAGTTAAAGGAGGAACTGAAACATGAGTGAGAAAGCCTTTCAACGCATCTATACCAAGCTGACCGCCATCACCAAGGCCACTGTGACCCTTGAGGCGCAAGGCGTGGCCAACGACGAACTCGCCCTCGTGGCAGGCCGTCTGGCGCAGGTGGTGAAGATTAAAGACAATGCCGTCACCCTGCAGGTGTTTGGCGGCACGGAAGACATCCCGACCAATGCCGAAGTGACCTTCTTTGGCGAACCGCCTTCGCTGAATGTGAGCGATGAGCTTGCCGGCCGTTTCTTCAACGCCTACGGTGAGCCTATCGACGGCGGTCCAGCCGTGGAAGGCGAGAAACGCCAGATTGGAGGTCCTTCAGTAAACCCCTTCAAGCGTCGCCAACCTTCGCAACTCATCCCGACGGGTATCGCCGGCATCGACCTGAACAACACCTTGGTCTCGGGCCAGAAAATCCCGTTCTTCGCTGATCCCGACCAACCCTATAACCAGGTGATGAGCATGGTGGCCCTCCGTGCCGATGTGGATAAGATTATCCTCGGTGGTATGGGCCTTTCGAACGACGACTACCTTTTCTTCAAAAACCAATTCGAAAGTGCGGGTGCCTTGCACAAGATCATCAGCTTCGTGAACACCACTGACCAACCGCCTGTTGAGCGTCTGCTGATTCCCGACATGGCCTTGACTGCAGCGGAATACTTCGCCGTCGATAAGAACGAGAAGGTGCTGGTGCTACTCACCGATATGACGCTATATGCCGATGCCTTGAGTATCGTGAGTAACCGTATGGACCAGATTCCTTCAAAGGACTCTATGCCTGGATCACTCTATTCCGACTTGGCAAAAATCTACGAAAAGGCCGTACAGTTGCCTGATGGCGGTTCCATCACCATTATCGCCGTGACGACCTTGAACGACGGCGACATCACACACGCTATCCCCGATAACACGGGTTACATCACCGAAGGACAGTTGTTCCTCCGTGCAGACCCTGACTCGGGCAAGGTCATCGTCGACCCGTTCCGTTCGCTGTCGCGTTTGAAACAGCTGGTGCAGAACAAGAAGACTCGTGAGGACCACAGTGCAGTGATGAACACCTCGGTGCGTTTGTATGCCGACGCCGCCAACGCCAAGACCAAGTTGGAAAACGGCTTCGACCTAAGCGACTACGACCTGCGCTGCCTCGACTATGCCAAGGAATACGCCACACGTCTGCTGGCCATTGACGTCAACATCTCCATCGAAGAGATGCTTGACACGGGTTGGGAGTTGTTTAGCAAGTATTTCACCAAGGCTGAAACGGGCTTGAAGGAGAAACTCATTGAGAAATACTGGAAAGACCCTGTCAAGTGACAAATTTTGAATTTTGAATCTTGAATTTTAAATCTTTAAATCGATTTAATGGCCATCAAATTTCAATATAACAAGACCTCGCTGAACGAGCTGAACAAGCAGCTCAAGACGCGAACCCGTGCCCTGCCCACGCTGAAGAGCAAGGAGAGTGCGCTGCGCCTTGAGGTGAAGAAAGCCAAACAGCGTTCGGAGGGACTTGTAGAACAGTTAGAGGCCGAACTCAAGTCGTATGAGTACATGGCCCGGCTTTGGAATGAATTTGAGCCAGGACTGATTTCGGTGACCGATGTCAAGCTGAAGACCGTCAAGATTGCTGGCGTGCCCGTGCCGGCCTTGGAGGAGGTGCTGTTCGATGTGAAGGACATCAACCTCTTCACCAAGCCGATGTGGTATGCCGACGGCGTTCAAATCTTGAAAAATCTGGCGCAGTTGGGCATCGAGTCGGAGGTCTATACCGAGGTGAGCCGCATCTTGGACTACCAACGGAAGAAGACCACACAGAAAGTCAACCTTTACGAGAAGGTGCAAATTCCTGGCTACAACGAAGCCATACGTAAGATCAAGCGATATATGGAAGACGAGGAGAACCTCTCCAAGGCTTCTCAGAAAATCGTGAAAAACAAACACCTAGCAGAAGAGGAGGCAGAGTATGGTAACTGAAATGACAAAATATGATTTCATCCTGCTGAGTGGCGATACCGATACTTTCTTGGAGAAGCTGCAATCGGTGGGCGTGGTGGATATTACTCGCTCGCTGAAGCCTATTGATGAGAAATCGGAGAAGCTGTCGGCTCGTGCGGAGATTTATCGAAAGTCGATTTTGGCCTTAAAAGAGGTCGAGAAAGCCGACGACCCAGGCCAGAAACCTACCGACTTTGCCGTGGAAGTGATGGAGACTGTACGCGAAAAGGAAGCCATCGAGGCCCAGCTGCCGCAACTCCGTAAGGATGCCGACGAATTGGTGCCTTGGGGTCAGTTTGACGCCAAGAGCTTCGACCGCCTCAAGGGAACCGGATTGAAGCTCCACTTCTACAAGGCGAAAGCCATCGACCCCACATGGAAAGAGCAGTACGCGCTGAGCGAGATTTCTAACCTCGGCGGCTACAGTTATTTTGTGGTCGTGTCCGACTCCGACGACTACGATTTCACCTTGAAGGAACTCCCCGCTCCCGACCGCGACTATGCCGCCATCGAGAAGCAGATTGCCGACTTGGAGACGCAGGTGAAAGAGAAAGAACATCGCTTGGCCCAACTGAAATGGCACGAACCCGTATTGCAAGCTGAGTTGGACAAGACCTTGTCGAAACTCGATTTGCATTTGGCCAACGTCGCGGGTGAGAAGGCTGCTGAGGACTACATCACTGTCTTCGAGGGCTTTGCCCCCATCGAAAACGAGCCTGCCTTGCACGATATGCTGGAAAAGGAAAACATACTTTATCTGGTGGATAAGGCAAAAGTCGATGATAATCCACCTATCAAGTTGAAAAACAATAAGTTTGTATCGATGTTTGAGTTGCTGACCGACATGTACGGTCGACCCAAATATGACGAATTCGACCCGACGGTGTTCATCTCCATCTTCTTCATGCTCTTCTTCGCCTTCTGTATGGGCGATATGGGCTATGGTTTGGTGCTCATCGGTGCCAGCCTTGCCTTGAAGAAGGTGTTGGGCAAGATTGCGCCTTTGGGCATCACTTTGGGCATCGCCACCACTGTGGTGGGATTCCTGTTCCATACCTTCTTTTCCGTCGATATGCTCACTTGGGACTGGTTACCCGAAGGGGTGAAGAAGATTATGCTACCTTCGCAGATTGCTGGCTATGACGGCACAATGGTGCTGGCTTTGCTCGTCGGTATCGTCCACATCTGTCTTGCCTTGATTGTCAAGACCTACCAGACCACCAAGGTGAAAGGCTTTGCCAACTCCTTGAGTACTTGGGGGTGGACCTTGCTCATCGTGGGCGGTGTCATCGTGGGCGGTCTCGCCCTTATGGGCGTGATGGATAAGGCATTGACGAAATGGATCGTTATTGTATTAGGTAGTCTCTCCGCTTTGGGTATTTTCTTCCTCAACGACCTGCACCGCAATCCCTTGCTCAATGTGGGATCGGGTTTGTGGGAGACCTACAACACTGCCACGGGCTTGCTCGGCGACGTGTTGAGTTACCTGCGTCTGTATGCCTTGGGCTTGGCTGGTGCCAAACTCGGTGAGGCCTTCAATGCCATTGGTGTGCAGGCCTTGGGTGACGGTGGTTTCGGCTGGATTGCCTTCATCCTCATCGTGGTGATTGGCCACACACTGAACGTCGCCATGTGCGTTTTGGGTGCCTTTGTGCATCCCTTGCGACTCAACTTCCTCGAGTTCTTCAAAAACTCCGGTTACGAAGGCTCTGGCAGGAGGTATAATCCTTTACAATCATAAAGACGCGAGACTACGAGACTTCGGGACTTCGGGACAAGCCAATTCCCGAAGTCTCGAAGTCCCGGAGTCAAAAAGTCGATAACAACAATTAAACAATTCAACAAATAAACAATCAACATTATGTTAGCAACAATTTTAGGTTATCTCGGTCTCGGCCTCGTGTTGGCCTTGGCAGGTATCGGAAGTTCAATCGGCACTTCGACGGCGGGCAACGCTGCTGAAGGCGGCCTCAAGAAACGCCCTGAGGCATCGGGTAATTTCATGGTGCTGTCGGCACTGCCGGCCACCCAGGGTATCTACGGCTTCGTGGCTTTCTTCATGCTGCTGAGCAAGCTGAAGGCTGACCCGACGCAAGGTCTCGTCATCTTTGGCGTGGGCCTCTGCGTGGGTTTGGTCTGCATGATCTCCGCCATCCGTCAGGGACAGGTTTGCGCCAACGGTATCGTGGGCGTGAGCCAAGGTCACGATGTGTTCACCAACACGCTGATCTACGCCGCTCTTCCTGAGTTCTACGCTATCTTGGGCCTTGTGGGTGCTTTGATGGTGTAAATTCCTAGAAGAAGAACCATTCAAAACAAAGGCGACTTCGTTTGGGGTCGCCTTTGTTGTTTCGATGACAAATGATTCTTACGCCGACTGATGAAACACCTGCCTCATACGGTCAATATGCTCTGATGGTTTCTTGGTCATTTGAGAGTGAAAAGATTCGCCCCAAAAGTCCACTCAATGTAATCAATGGAATTGAGATGAATCTTCATGAAAGTACCGATGAAGTAGTTACGGGCTTTGCCGAGGTAGTATTTGTAGCCAACTCTTTCGTAATACGGTGTGTAAAACTCTGGCAAAAGCTTTGAACCGTGGTAAAGGTAATAGGCGGCACCTGCATAAAAGGCAAAACGCCCGAACTGTGCTTCGATATCAGCGGAGGCGGCAAGATGCGTTGAATTCCAAAAACGGTAAGGTGTTTCTTCTAGTTCATGGCAGTAACGGGTTTCGCCTGTCCAAAGGAAATCTAAAACAACATCCCACCGAAACCGTGGATGGAATTGTCTTGAGAAGCCGACTCGGAAGGTGTTTCCCAAGAAAAAAGGAGTCTCATTGGGCAATTGGTCATCCACTCGAGTATAGGTCTGAAGCCAACCGAGGCCTTCTGAAATCATCAAGTTGTTTTTCTTTTCAAAAGGCTGGTCTTCAGGCTGTAAATATTCAGTTCTTCCGTTAGGATGATAACGTAATGCCATCCGCAGGAAATGACTATTGATGCCGTTGTCAGGAAGGAATGTGGCACCATTGGAGGAATGGTAATAACCATAGCGGACGATGGCATCCAACTGGTTGCTCAGGCGAATAGTCGGCCCCAAGTCGAAGCTGACATGGAAATTTAAGGCGGAGCCTAACATCTCGTTGCCGTGCCGTGTCCAAAAGTCGGCACCATAGATGATGTCATAGTCGAACGACCAACGCTTTCCTTTGTAGATGTGACCATCCACAAAGTAAGCCAAAGAAAAACAGTCTCCTATGGAACCATGATGGTTGCCATCGTGCGTGTAGTAAATAATGCTGTCTAAGGTGTTATGGGTGTAGCCAATCAATAGGCCTTGATGCCCTTGCCCAATGCGTAAATCCAATCCATAATGGTGATAATCAGCGATATATTTGTGTTTCGCACTAAATGGTGTATAATGACCAAGGTCAACACCTGGTTCGTAATAGAGACTTTGCCAAAAGCTTTGCCCGAAAGCGGAAATTGATGCAATGACCAGAAAAACAAGTAGTAACGATTTCTTCATGTTATAGGTCGTCTTTCAACCGTTCAATCATTCTTCTCTCCTTCTTCGTCGGGCGGCCTGCGCCACGGTCGCGCCACTCGGCTTTGTAAGCGCGCATAAACTCGATGCGCTCGTATTCTTCCTTGGGCGTGAGGTCGTTATAGACCTCGGGCACCTGTTTGGCAGAGACGCGGTTTTTGACTACGGTCTTCACTTCCACCACTTTATGTAACTGTTCAATCTGCACTTGGATGACATCGCCTACCTTCACCTCGCGCGAGGGCTTGACGGAGCTGTCGTCCATCTTCACCTTGCCGCCTTTGATGGCATCTGCAGCCAGACTGCGCGTCTTGAAGAGACGCGCTGCCCATAGCCATTTGTCTATCCGGACGATGTTTTCTTCTTCAGCCATTTTTTTGTTTTTATTGGGATTGCTTCGCAAAAAATGCTTCGTATTCAACCCAGTTAAATCTTGAAAAAATCTATTTAAAAAATCCAATAAATCATATCTAATTGATTTTGAATAATTTTATATATGATTTTTATTAGATTTCTTGGCCGAAGGCCAATCCCATAAAATCACTTCTCTTTAAATATCAACTGAATCGGCACACCGTTGAAGTCCCAAGTCTCGCGAATCTTATTCTCCAGGAAGCGTTTGTAGTTCTCCTTCACGTCTTTCGGAAGGTTGCAGAAGAAGATGAACTGCGGTGCGATGCTCTTCAACTGGGTGATGTATTTTATTTTCAGGAAACGTCCGCGCGAGGCCGTCGGCAAAGGTACGGAATTGATGATTTCCTGCATTTTGTCGTTCAGTTCGCGGACGGGGATGCGACGCTCACGGTTTTCATAGACCTTGTGCGCAGTCTCCAACACCTTATAGATACGTTGTTTGTTGATGGCCGAGGTGAAGATGATAGGATAGTCGGTAAAAGGCGACGTTCTAGAGCGAATCAACTCCTCGTAGGCCTTATGTGTGTTGGAGTCTTTCTCCACGAGGTCCCACTTGTTGACGACCATTACCAGACCTTTCTTGTTTTTCTCGACAAGGCGAAGGATGTTCATATCTTGGGCCTCGAAGCCTTGGGTCGCATCGAGCATAAGAATAGCCACATCGCAGTCTTCGATGGCACGAATGGAACGCAACACACTATAGAACTCGATGTCTTCTTCCACCTTGCTCTTCTTGCGCAGACCAGCGGTGTCGACAAGCATAAACTCCATGCCAAAAGCATTATATCGGGTGTAATTGGCATCACGTGTGGTGCCAGCAATGTCGGTGACAATGTGACGGTCTGTGCCGAGGAAAGCATTAATCAAGGACGATTTACCCACATTAGGCCTTCCCACCACGGTAAAGCGCGGCAAATCGGTGTTGAAGTCGGTGGTATCGGAAGGCAACAGTTCACAAACCTTATCAAGAAGTTCACCCGTACCTGTGCCTGTCATAGCTGACATAGGGTAAGGTTCGCCCAAGCCCAAAGCGTAAAATTCGCCCGCCAACATTTCCTTGCTCGGCTCGTCTATCTTGTTGACAGCCAATAAAACAGGCTTTTTCTGTTGCCGCAGGATGACCGCCACATCCTCGTCAAGGACATGCAGACCTTCGCGACCGTCGACGATGAAGACGATGACATCAGCTTCTTCGATAGCCAAGTCCACCTGCTTTCGGATTTCTTCTTCAAAGATGTCGTCCGACCCCACCACATAGCCGCCGGTGTCGATGACGGTGAATTCCTTGCCGTTCCAGTCGCTCTTGCCGTAGTGCCGGTCGCGTGTCACGCCGCTTGTCTCTTCCACGATGGCCATACGCTGCTTCAGCAGACGGTTAAAGAGTGTCGATTTTCCCACATTGGGTCTCCCCACAATTGCTACAATATTTGACATAATGCTTTGAATTTAAAATCGGCTGCAAAAATAATAAAAGTTGTTCAGTTGACAGTTGTTCAGTTATCCAGTTGTGCTGTTTTAACTGAACAACTGCAAACTAACAACTGAACAACTGATTACGCCTCGTATCCGAATCTTTTCAGCTCCGCCTCATTGTCTCTCCAGTCCTTATCGACCTTGACGAACAGTTCAAGGAAAATTTTCTTTCCCGTAAACTCCTCAATGTCAGCGCGGGCCTGCATACCGAGCTTTTTGATGGCACTGCCACCTTTGCCGATAATGATGGCCTTCTGAGAGTCGCGGGCCACATAGATGATGCTGCGGATATGGATGCGATGCTCCGTCTCCTCGTATGATTCTACTTCAACTTGCACTGAATAAGGGATTTCCTGCTGGTAGTTCAGCAAAATCTTTTCTCGAATAATCTCAGTGATAAAGAAACGCATCGAGCGGTCGGTGAGCTCATCCTTGGGGAAATACGGAGGGCACTCGGGAAGTTTCTCCAAAATTTGCTTGAAGATAAATTCCACGTTGGCACCATATTGTGCCGAAAGCGGAAATACGGTGGCTTTGGGTAAGGTTTCACGCCATTGCTCTACAGCATGTTCCACCTGCTCCTGTGTGGAAAGGTCAATCTTGTTGATGAGCACGAAGACAGGTATATCTGTCGTCTTCAGCCTTTCGACGGTTTTTTCCTCAATTTTTTTGTCGGTGATGTCGACGACAAAAAGAATGAGATCAGCATCGATAAGAGCCACGTTGACGAACTGGTTCATCACTTCGTGCATCTTGTAGGCAGGGTCCTTTATGATGCCGGGCGTGTCGGAGAAGACGATTTGGAAATCGTCGCCGTTTACAATACCGAGAATGCGGTGTCTTGTGGTCTGCGCTTTCGAGGTGATGATGGAGATTTTCTCACCAACGAGCTGATTCATAAGGGTTGACTTGCCCACATTGGGGCGACCTATAATGTTGACATAGCCTGCTTTATGCGCCATAATGAAATTTTTTCTTGGTTTTTTGCCTTGCAAAGAAACAAAATTATTATTTTTGCAGCCGATTTCAGGCACGAAAAATTTTCGTAGACTGAAATTTTGACACGATGCGGGGTAGAGCAGAGGCAGCTCGTCGGGCTCATAACCCGGAGGTCGGAGGTTCGAATCCTCCCCCCGCTACAAAAAAACGGATGGCTTTTTGGCCGTCCGTTTTGTTTTTGCGTGTTATCTGCGATTATTCTACTTCATTGAGGTCACCTGTGACGGTACCTTCAATAGTGGCTGGAATAGATACTGGAGAACCAGGGAAGGAAATGTTACCTGTACCAGTCAATGAGCCTTCAATGGAGAGAATGACATTGTTGATAATACCTGTTATGTCGAGAGTGACGGTGACAGAGGATCCCTCAAAGTTCAACGAATAATCAAAAGGCTCAAAGTCGATATTGTCTCCGTCTTTTGTGCCCATGGTGGAATAACTGTTTCCTCCATAGTTGACGGTGGCGTTGATGCTGGTTTCGTCTTGGCCTTCCGTGATAATGATTTCCATTTCTTCCTCAGTGCTGAGAGGGAGGTTGAACATCAAGGCGGTTGCTGTGGCACTTAAGATTACAGTACCTTGATAGTGTGTTTCTTCAGCAGGAACAAAGGGGGTGAGACTCTTGAAATTGAGTGTGAGGGTGTCCGCCAGGTTGTTGGTGTCGGTCAGCACGGCAGTCATTATGATGTCGCCACTTTGGTCGAGTGTCAGGATTTCCTCAAATTCACCGTTGTCAGCTCCTTCCCAAGTTTTAGTCCTCTCAAGGAGCAAGGTTTCACCTGTTTTAAAAGTGACTACGAGTTCACTAAGCATTTCTCCAGTGCATTCAAATCCTATTTTGAAAGTGTCACCTATGGTGATTTCATCACCTTCTGCAAGGTAACCATCTCCCGTCTTAAGGGTCAAGGTAGGCTCAACAACCGTAGGTTCAGGATCGGGATTTGGTGTTGGTTCTGGTAATGGTTCTTCTTTCTGGCAGCCAGTCATCAGCATAAAGCCGAAGAGAGCAAAGATAATAAATGATATTTTTTTCATTTTCAATGTATTAAGTGATTGATATTAATGAGTTATCTTATTCAGGCTCCCACCCACGATAGCATCTATTTTTATGGTTCCGTTGTAAATGACCAGATTGATAGAGCCATTGCCTGTGCAGGTGCCATCGATTGCAAGCTTCCCATCAGTTGTCAATGTGCCTTTGATGGTATAGTTCATATTCAGTTCGGGTGATATGTTAAACCCATTCAAGTCGTAGTTAAAGGTGACCACATCGTTGATAGCCTCAAAGGTGACCACATTGCCGTCGACTGTGCCACGGCACTCCATGGTTTTGTCTTCAAATTTGCAGGTGCCTTTCACTTCATAGATGTTCTCACCTCCATAGAGGTCAAGGATAACGGGTATTTCACGGTCAGTGAATTCTTCTTGGATGGGTTCAGGCTGCATTCCCATTCCCGTGAATTCGGCTTCCATTGCGCCTGTAGCCAAGGCGTTGCCTTCATAGTGTCCCACAAACTTTGCGTTGGGTTTTTCTTCACAAAGGATGTTGAAACTACTGAAGGATGTTTGTCCTGCAGCATCTGTAATCGTACCTTTTATGGTCACAGAACCCGTTGCGTCAACAGTGAAAGAGTGGGAAAGGCTGTAGCTGGCAAGTTTTTCGAGCTCTTCCGAATAACAGGTTAGGATGGAACCATTTTGTGAAAGAGTGATTTCCATTTTGATCAGGTTTTCGCCTGAGGCGACAAATCCAACCGTGATTTCGTCCCCTGAAAATATAAAACTGCCCTCTGTGACATAGCCCGTTCCATTAAATACGTTAATGGTGGGTGCAATTGGGTCTTTCTTGCAGCTTGCCAACAAGATCAAGCTGAGGCAGAATGCCATGAAAAATGTGCTTTTTTTCATGATGATATGTGTTATAAATTATTGCCTAGTGAGTTTTCCGTTTATAGTACCTGAAACTTCATTAAGAACGTTCTCAAAGCCATTGAGAGTGAATGAGCCATCGCCTGTAAAAGAGCCAGTGATTATCAGTGTGTCATTTGCTGCTTTCGTGCCTTCCATTAGCAAATCCAAATTAAAGAGATAGGGATTAATTTGATGCGTCTCATCGATGACGAGGCGAACCGTTCCGAAGTCGGCTTTCTCGGCCGTTGCAGTGCCAGAGGTTTGGTGCGACTCGTTTTCGACGGTCACCGTAGCCGTGATGGCATTGGCTTCTTTGCCTTTGGCAATGTCCATTCTGATGCTGTCGATGGGGAAACTCAGACCCGTTTGAGCCTGATTGTTCATCGAAGAGATGGTGAGCGTGAACTTTCCAATGTAGTTACCAACATAATTTGATGTGTAGTCAACAGCTTCTGGTGTTGGTTCAACGGGTTTCTTGCAAGCTGCGAACAGAACCACGAAACAGCTTAATGCGATGATGAGTGTTTTCTTCATAATTTGAACGGTTTTGTATTGATGAAAATAATTACCAAAGTTGATTTTGCATGCAAAAATAAGACCAATTTGTTTTTGACAACGGAATTCCATCAAAAAATTGTATTTTTGAGCCTCATTTTGTGCATATGAAAAGGAAATGGATTGGCTTGATGGTGGCATTTGCCCTTGTGTTGGGGTTGGTGTTGCTATATGTTTTAGGCCCAGCGACAGCTTCCATGCCGCTTTGGATGTCGATTCTACCACCTTTAGTGGCTATAGTGATGGCCTTATTAATAAAGGAAGTGATCTCCTCACTCTTTGTGGGCATCCTGACGGGCACATTCCTGATGGCATATTATGGTGGGGCTAGTCCAGCAGCTGCATTGGGCGGTGGATTATTGCGGGTGGTGGACACCTACGTTGTAGGCTCTCTGTTCGATGCCGACCATGTGACAATCATCGTCTTCACGCTGATTATAGGAGGCATGGTGCGCATCATCACTGCCAATGGAGGTATGCAGGGCGTGGTCAATTGGCTGTCGAAGCGGGCACGAGGGCCTCGTTCTGGACAACTGATGACCTTCCTGATGGATCTTTGTATTTTCTTTGACGACTATTCCAATACCCTTGTGGTGGGCAATACTATGCGCCCCATCGCTGACAAGCTGAAAGTATCGCGAGAGAAACTAGCTTACATCGTGGACTCCACATCGGCACCTGTGGTGGCCGTGGCTTTCGTCACCACTTGGATTGGCGCAGAACTGAGCTATATTCAGGACGGCATCCGCACTATCGGGTTGGAGACTTCGGCCTATTCAGTATTTTTCCATTCTTTGACTTATAGCTTCTATCCTTTCCTCACCCTCGGCTTCGTATTGATGATCATCGTCAGTGGCCGTGACTTTGGCCCGATGTTGTCTGCAGAGCGCAAAGCCCGAATGGCTTCTACGATGGAAACCGAGATGGCAGACAAAGTGACAAAGCAGGCGTATATCATTGATGCTTTGGTGCCCTTAGCAGTACTGATTTTTGGAACCATCATCGGGCTAATAGCCACAGGTTATGATGCTTCGGTGTGGCAAACAGGAATGGGCTTTTTCTCCAAACTCTCCGTTACCATCGGGGCAGCCAATTCCTACAAGGCCTTGCTTTGGGCTTCAGTATTGTCGCTGTTGATGGCCATCGTGGTTACCTTATTGCGAGGATCCTTGACCTTTGCCAAAGTGATGGAGGAGATGGTGGAAGGCTTCAAATCTATGTTCAATGCGGTTTTGATTCTCACAATGGCTTGGTCTATCGCATTGGTGACCAAAGATATGCATACGGCCGAGTTTGTC
The DNA here is from genome assembly GCA_946405575.1 of uncultured Bacteroidales bacterium. Taxonomy (GTDB): domain Bacteria; phylum Bacteroidota; class Bacteroidia; order Bacteroidales; family F082; genus Limimorpha. Next base: position 23,163 of record CAMJHP010000018.1, read on the forward strand.
TCACAGCTGTTGCTGAAATGGTCGTTGTCGCCTGCTGTGGTTCCTGTGTTGACTTTCCTTTTGGCTGCCTTGATTGGTTTCTCAACGGGTACGTCTTGGGGCACGATGGCCATCCTCTATCCATTGATTCTGCCCTCATCATGGCTGTTGTGCCAAGAACAGGGTTTAACTGCGGAAACCACTATGCCATTGTTCTATAATGTTGTTGCCTCGGTGCTGGCGGGCTCCGTTATGGGTGACCATTGTAGTCCAATTTCCGATACTACCATTATGAGCTCCTTGGCTTCCAGCTGCAATCATTTGCAGCACGTCAGCACACAGATGCCCTATGCTCTAACAGTGGGGGGCGTGGCCTTGCTTATTGGCGTACTACCCACTGCTTTAGGTTTACCCTCTTGGATTGCCTTCCTGATGGGGTTTATGGTACTTTGGCTGATTGTTAGGATGGTTGGTAAGAAAGTATAAGACGCTCCAAGAAATCTTCTCCAAGCCCACAAAAAGACGATTGTCTCTTTCCATAATGAATTATTCCTGAAAATACACTCTCTTCACACGCTGCGAAACTCGGGTCATAATTTCATAGGGTATCGTTTGGCATGCCTTGGCAATGTCAGCAATGTCGTGCTCAGCATCGAAAATGACCACGGTGTCGCCCTCAGAGGCTTCCACTTCAGTGAGGTCAAGCATACACATATCCATACAGATATCACCCACCACAGACACTTGCTGTCCGTTCACATAGAATTTACCATTGCCATTGCCCAATAGGCGCGAAAGGCCATCGGCATAGCCAATAGGCACAATGCCTATAAGCATATCGTGTGCGGCATACCCATGTCGGTTGTAGCCTATGCTGTCGCCAGCTGGAACATGCTTGATCTGGTTAATAGTCGTCTTGAGTGACACTACAGGTTGCAAAATGCCTTTGTCGGCCTCACAAGTAGGCACACCATATAAACCAATACCCAAACGCACCATATCGAACTGGTACTGCGGGAAACGGGAGATACCCGCTGTATTCAAAATATGACGCAACACCTGCGGAAAAGCCTCTTTGATGATCGCGCTGCCTTCCTCGAAACAAAGGATTTGTCTCAAGGAGAATGCATCTTCAGCAGGATTGTCGGCTGTGGCAAGATGCGAAAACACACTCTTCACGTGAAGCATCGGATTGGCTTGGATACGACGAATGAGCTCGGGCAATTCATTGTTCGAGAAACCCAAGCGGTGCATACCCGTGTCAAGCTTGATGTGTACATTCAGCGGATGAGCCTCGGGTAACGCGAGATTCCCTACGGCCCGCTCTATGAATTCCAAATTGCGGAAACTAAACACTTCAGGCTCAAGGTGGTATTTGATGATATTATCATAGCTGTTCACTTCGGGACTCATCACCATAATAGGCAAATTGATTCCGGCACGACGCAACTCCACGCCCTCATCCGCAAAAGCAACAGTCAGATAATCAACATTATGGTATTGAAGTACGTTGGACACTTCAAGATTGCCGCTCCCGTAACCGAAAGCCTTCACCATCACCATCAGCTTGGTTTCAGGCTTGATTTTGGAGCGAAAATGATTCAGATTGCTAACCAAGTGGTTAAAGTTGATCTCAAGCACTGTTTCATGAGCTTTTTCCTGCAACTCCATACCGATTTGCTCGAACTCGAAAGCGCGAGCGCCTTTCAGAAGGATAGTTTGGTTACTGAATTTCGAAAAAGGGAAATGTGCCAAGAAATCGCCCACATTGGGATAGAAATAGCACTCCATATCGAACTTGCTGGCCTGACGTGAGATACCTACACCAATACCAATGAGCATATCAACACCCTTAGTTTTTAGCAATTGCGCTATCTCAGCGTACAAATCAATCTCGCTACGTCCACTTTGCAGAATGTCAGACAAAATCACAACTTTACGCTTGTGCTGATGTTGCTGCCTCATCACGTCCAAAGCGATGGACAATGAATTGACATCGGAATTGTAATAATCGTTGATAATGGTACAATTATTCATTCCTGCCTTGATTTCCAACCGCATAGCGATAGATGTCAGCATCATAAGCTTTTCGGCAATACTCTCCGGCTTCATTTGCATCAACAAACCAACAGCAATGCAATGGATGGCGTTCTCGATGGACGCATCGTCAGCGAAAGGGATGGCGAAGGACAATACATTGTTTTGATAGTCACATTCGATAGTGGAAGATTTTTCTTTCTTCTTCACATGCCTAACAAACAGGTCTGCCTCTTCAAACTTCCGACTCCAGGTAAACAACTTCACTTTCGATGCCAATCCCGACCGAATAACAACTTGTTGTATTTCAGAATAATCCATACAATACACCAACGACTTTGCCTTCGTAAAGAGATTCATTTTCTCCCCTACTTTTTGGGCTCGGTTGATGAAGTTTTCCTCATGGGCTTGCCCGATATTGGTGAACACACCGATAGTCGGGCGTATGATATCTTGCAGCGCCATCATCTCATCAGGCTCAGAAATGCCCGCCTCGAAAATGGCCAAATTGTTGTTCTCATTCATCTGCCACACTGAAAGCGGCACTCCCACTTGCGAGTTGTAGCTTTTTGGACTACGAACAATGTCGTAGCTGGAGCTAAACATCTGATAAAGCCATTCTTTGACAATGGTTTTACCATTACTACCCGTAATACCTATAACAGGAATGTTGAATTGCTGACGATGATAGGAAGCCAGTACCTGCAAGGCCTTCAAAGTATCCGCAACTACAATGAACGATGCTTCTTGACAAGATGCCTTGGGTAGATTTTTCACAACAAACGCTCTGACGCCTTTCTCATATAATTCCTCTATGTATTTATGTCCATCGTTGCGTTGGCTCATCAAGGCAAAAAACAATGTTTGATCGACATCCATCAAGTGACGGCTATCGATAAGTAAATCACTGACATTCCTCTCAGTTGATGCACCAACAAGCTTCCCACCGACAATTTCTGCAATCTTTTGCAAGGAATAAAACTGATGTTGCATAGAATTCTATTCAAATTTCCCGCAAAAATACTGCTTTTTCTGAAAAAACGCTATATTTGCAGTGTTTAAAAATCCAACAATATGAACATCAAACAACATCTCCCCAATGCCATCACCTGTGGCAATCTACTTTCAGGCTGCTTCTCCATCCTATTTCTTACCCTTGATATGCCTGTCAAAGCTGCCTATATGATTTTTGTGGCAGGTCTATTTGATTTTTTAGACGGGTTCACCGCCCGTCTACTCCATACGCATTCACCTATTGGTGCCAACCTAGATTCTCTATCCGATATGGTCTCTTTCGGCGTAGCACCTGGATTCATTATGTGTTGGCTTATGGATCGAGCCACCGACATTCCTTCCGTTACTTTATTAGGTATATGCATTCTACCAAGTTTGGCTTTTCTATTGCCTATGTTTTCGGCTATTCGTTTGGCCAGGTTCAACATCGATGACACACAGAAAACCACTTTCCGAGGCATACCAACACCTGGTATGGCCATCTTCATCGCTTCAATACCTTTGGCACTCAGCCAAGTACGTCATCTCAGCGACGGTGCTTTAGGCTATTGGGCCTGTCTAGGCATCACGCTGTTTTTCTCGTTCCTGATGGTAAGCAACTTACGTTTCTTCTCTTTCAAGATGAATTCAGCGAAGTGGAAAGGCAATGAAGTCAGATGGATTTTCCTGTTGGTTGCTGTGGCAAGTTTTGCCATTTTCCGAATGGTGGCCTTGCCTTTCGTGATGGTGCTTTATATCTTGATGTCGATTTTCTTCACAAAAAAGATGGAATAAGACACGTTTAGCGTCATCGTTAGGAATGAAGCCATCCAGAAAACAAGCCTAATATCTGGATGGTTTCATCGTTCCTTCTCACAATGACTCAAAACAACTACTACATTTCCTTCTTATGCAAAATGAAATTATGTCCAAGATACACATCGCGTACGTGTTCATTGGCGGCTAGATCCTCAGGGCTACCTGACATTAGCACCTGCCCATCAAAAAGCAAATAGGCACGGTCGGTGATGGAAAGTGTCTCATGCACATTGTGGTCGGTGATGAGCACGCCAATGTTTTTCCTTTTCAGCTTGAAGATAATGCGTTGAATATCCTCCACTGCGATGGGGTCAACGCCAGCAAAAGGTTCGTCCAAAAGGATGAAGCTGGGATCCACCGCCAAAGCACGAGCTATCTCGGTACGACGACGTTCACCTCCAGAAAGTTGTATGCCCTTGCTCTTTCGCACATGCTGCAAACCAAACTCGTCCAACAGGCCTTCCAATTTCTCGGCTTGCTGTTGCTTGGACAGTCCTTTTTTGAATTGCATGACCGAAGCAATGTTGTCCTCCACGCTCATCTGACGAAACACCGAAGCTTCCTGCGCTAAATAACCGATGCCGATTTGAGCCCGCTTGTACATTGGTAAGAATGAAATATCTTGATTTTCAAGGAAAACCTTGCCAGAATAAGGTTTGATAAGCCCCACAACCATATAGAAAGTAGTTGTCTTGCCAGCTCCATTTGGACCAAGCAAACCGACAATCTCCCCCTGTTCAAGTTCGACGTTCACGTTGTTGACAACGGTGCGCTGACCGTATTTCTTGACCAAATCTATCGTCTGTAATTTCATTTTATTTCGGTTTTGAAAGAGACGCAAAATCTTGCGTCTTAGCATTTAGAATATTCCCTCCTTTAATATATCATGCAAATGTATGATACCCAAATATTTACCATTATGAACCACTGGCAACTGAGTGATGCTGTTCTCTCGCATCCTATGCAAGGCATCCACAACTAAAGCGTCTTCATCAATTGTCTTTGGATTGGAGGTCATAATTTGAGCCGCCTTCACCTGCTCTATGTTGGGATACTTCATCAACATTCGGCGCAAGTCACCATCAGTGATAATGCCCACAATGGTAGAAGCATTTTCTGAATCATTTTCTGAGTTGTTTTGTAATACATCTCCACAGGTGACCACTGTAGCGCCCAAACGCTTGTGCGTCATCTCAATAATGACGCGGGTAAGGTTGTCGTCCGGCCTGACCTCCGGGCGTTCGTTTCTGACATACAAATCTTTCACACGAAGATAAAGCTGTTTGCCCAAAGCACCTCCCGGATGTAACTTGGCAAAATCGTCGGTCGAGAAGCCACGACTACTCATTAATATTAATGCGAGTGCATCTCCCATAACGAGTTGAGCAGTAGTGCTGCTCGTTGGTGCAAGACTGCCAGGGACGGCCTCTTCTTCAACGGTCACATCGAGGATGAAATCGGCCTGAGAGGCAAGATAAGACCGGCGGTTACCCACCATAGCCACAATTTTGTTGCCCCGAAGCTTAATGAGCGGCACCAGCATCTTAATCTCAGGCGTTTCTCCGCTTTTCGAAAGAATCACCACAATATCATTATCACGGACAATGCCCAAATCGCCGTGTATGGCATCCGCTGCATGCATAAACACTGCCGTAGTACCCGTTGAATTCATCGTTGCCACAATTTTTTGAGCGATAATAGCACTCTTTCCAATACCTGAAAACACGAGATTCCCTTTGTTTTCAAGAATCAGTTCAACAACTCCAGCAAAATCATCGTCCAATTTTGCCTTTAAATTACTAATTGCATTCGCTTCATTATCAATAATTTGATATGCAAATCGAATTATTTCTCCATTTTTTTTCATTTTTTCTCAAAAAATTCTTGCGCGATATAGGTGAAATGCTATAACTTTGTCTTTGCTGATTGGGGGAGAAAACTCTCTTTGGCAATAACGCAGTTTTTCAAAACAGATTGCAAAATAACGCAAAAATTCGGACAATACCAAAAGGAGATAACAATGGCAAAAAAAGCAGACCTTGAGATTCACAAACTGTTGAAGGATGTTTTTGGTTTCGACCAATTCAAAGGGAATCAGGAAGAGATCATCAAAAGTATCCTTGGCGGCAACAACACTTTCGTACTGATGCCCACAGGCGGAGGCAAATCGCTGTGCTACCAGTTGCCGGCATTGATGTCCAAAGGCACAGCCATCGTCGTTTCACCACTCATCGCCCTGATGAAGAACCAAGTCGATATGATTCGCAACTTTGGCACCGAGTTAGGCATCGCCCATGTGATGAACTCATCTCTCTCCAAAGCAGAGTTGCTTGAGGTGAAGGAAGACTTGAAGAGCGGCAAGACCAAGCTGCTCTATGTTGCGCCTGAGTCACTTACCAAGGAAGAGACGACCGAGTTTTTACGTGGTCTTAAGATTTCTTTCGTTGCCATCGACGAGGCGCACTGCATCTCGGAATGGGGACACGACTTCCGTCCCGAATATCGCCGTTTGCGTCCTATCATCAATTCCATCGGCGAAAATCTCCCTATCATCGCCTTGACTGCTACTGCCACTATCAAGGTGCAAAACGACATTATGAAAAACCTTGAGATTATGGACGCAAAGGTCTTCAAGTCATCGTTCGACCGCCCCAACCTCTACTACGAAGTGAGGCCGAAGACCAAAGACGTTATCAAGGATATCATCAAATACATCAAACAAAACCCAGGCAAGTCAGGCATCGTGTACTGCCTCAGCCGCAAGAAAGTGGAAGAACTGGCGGAGACACTGGTCATCAATGGCATCCGTGCCCTCCCCTATCATGCCGGTTTGGACAGTCAAACACGTAAGGAAAATCAAGACAAGTTCCTTATGGAAGAAGTCGATGTCATCGTGGCCACCATTGCCTTCGGTATGGGCATCGACAAGCCTGATGTGCGCTTCGTCATTCACCACGACATCCCGAAGAGTCTTGAAGGTTACTATCAAGAGACGGGGCGTGCGGGGCGTGACGGCGGTGAGGGCAACTGTATCGCTTTCTATGACTACGAGGACATCCATAAACTGGAGAAGTTCAATAAAGGCAAGAATGTTGCCGAACAGGAAATTGCTCGAGAGTTGTTGAACGAAACGGTAACGTATGCCGAATCGGCGGTTTGCCGCCACAGACTTCTCCTTCACTATTTCGGTGAGGAATACAATAAGGAAAACTGTGGATCTTGCGACAACTGCCGTTCACCCAAGGAGAAGTTTGACGGTAAAGAAGACCTTAAGCTCGTTTTGGAAGCCGTAGAAGAGACCAAGCAACTTTTCAAAACCAAACACATCGCCGAATTACTAGCAGGCAAACTCACTGGTGACATCAAGGCGGCCAAACAAGAAAACAACGAGTTCTTTGGTGCTGGTGACGAACACGATGACAAATACTGGACCGCTGTCATCCGCCAAGCTCTAGTACACAAGCTTTTGTCGAAGGACATTGAGAATTACGGCATCCTGAAAATCACAAAAGAAGGTAAGGCTTTCATCAAGAAACCCTATACCATTATGCTTGTCAAAGACCATGATTACGAGAATTCCGACGATGATGATCCCGAGACCATGGCGGCTATGGGTGCCAATAAAGACGGAGGCGCCGACAAGACTCTCTTCGCCTTGCTGAAAGACCTACGCAAAACTATCGCCAAACAAAACGGTTTGCCACCTTTCGTCATCTTCCAAGACCCCTCGTTGGAGGATATGGCCATTCAATACCCCATCACCAAAGAGGAAATGACCCAAATCGCGGGTGTGGGTGCAGGCAAAGCAGAGAAATTCGGCGAGCCTTTCATCAAGCTCATCAAGGAATATGTGGAGGAAAACGAAATCACCCGACCCAACGATATGGTAGTAAAGTCGGTGGTCAACAACTCCGCTCTGAAAATTGGCATCATCCAAAATATCGACAAGAAGATTCCGCTGGAAGACATCGCCTACGGAAAGGGACTGGAATTTGACGAACTGCTGTCGGAGATTGAAAGCATCGTCTCTTCTGGAACCCATCTCGACATCAACTATTATATTGAAGAAAATATTGACATCTACCACCAAGAAGACATCCTTGATTACTTCCATGAGGCTGAATCAGACGATGTGCAGACCGCCCTCCGCGAGTTGGGAGAAGATGAATATCAAGAAGAGGAAATTCGCCTAATGCGTATTAAGTTCCTGTCGGATGTAGGCAACTGATTTAAAATGAAACATTTAGGATTTTTTTTATTGCTTTTTGTCCTTGCCACCGCTTGCGGTGACAAGGACAAAGGCTTTAAGCCAGAGCATTTGCTCAGCGAAAAAGAGATGATTGACATCATGACCGACGTACAAATCATCGAAGCCGACCTCAACTACCAGAAAACTCAAGAACGCGAACAAGAGCCTAACGACACCCTCAATATTATCCCTAAGGATTATGTCAAAATGTCAAGGGTTTATTACGCACAACTCTTTGAGCATTATGGCATTACGGACAGCATTTTTGAACAAAACCTCAGATATTACACCCAGCGTCCCACTGAGTTGGAGAAAATTATGGATTCGGTTATGCAGCGACTGACGAAAGAGCAAGAAAAATGATTACCTGCAGACAGAATCTGCTGAAATCGCAGGACCTTCCTGGTATTAATTTTGAATCGCTCCGCGTTTCCCACAATTCTGCGAATTCTGCGTGAGGCAAATTATTTCTTCAACTCATTAGCAATCAATTCATTCAATTTCTTCGCAGCATCTATCAACATACTTTCGTCCGTCGGGACGGGAACAGGATGGCGGTCCAAGCGGCTCAAGGTTTCCACAGAGCACGCATCGCGGTCGCCCTTGATGGTGGTGTAGTCATTCTTGAAGGTGGATTTCACCTCAAAAGGAACTGAATAATAACGATATGCACGCGTAGGAAAATATTCAATCGTCCCCGAAATGGTTGCAATCTTATTCTGCGTATAATCCGTGACCTCAACATTTTTGCCTCCATTGGCTTCCTTAAAGGTCACCTCATCTAAACGAACAGGTGATACTGACAACTTGTCAACTACCACACAAGCGAAAGAAGGATCCTTTGATACATAAATCTGAGTAATGTTAGATGGAAGCTCGTCTGCAGAAAAGTCAAACAAGGTTTCCACAAAACCATCTGGCAAATCATAATCTGAAGCAACACCAAACTCCACTTTATCAACCAAATACATTGCTTGCTTCAATTGCAGGTTCAACAATTGTGAGTTTTCTTGATTTGTGTTCTTCAGTTGTTCAATATACTTACCCGCCATTTCCGCATCGGCTTTCGTGCCGGTATTCAGCAATTGATTGGCCTTGGCCACCAAATACGCCTCCGCTTTATTGCGGGCAATCGTCATATCCTCGCCAAGGTCAAGTTTCACATAGTTCATACCGTTTTTGACTTTGGTCGGGAAACACGACAAGGCATCATTGCGGCCTTTCATACTGCAATAACGTTGGTAAATCTCTGGCCACACATCGGGTTGGCCGGTGGCTTTCAGGGCTTGGATGCGTTCGTGGTCGGCTTGGTTGGCCTTGTGGTATGATGCCGCCACCATATTGATACGATTGGCGTTCAAGTCGCCAGCACAGATTTCAGGTGCAACACGCTGAATCACTTGGTCATACTCTTGGGCTTCGTAGAGTTTCTTGGTCGTGTTGCAGGCGATGAGCATCATACCGAATAACAACACGGGAATCAGTCGGAGGTATTTCATTGTTGTACTGTTTTTATTCACTAATTCAATGCGAGCCCTTCGACGGGCTCTGGGGTCTTCAATTAATAATAGTCTAAAAGCCCCTGAGCCCGTCGAAGGGTCAAATAAAAACTGCAAATTTCGCTCCAAAATTGCTCAAACGGGAATAATTCTTTACTTTTGCATCACTAAAACCACACTTTCATGGAAAAAATCAAGCAACTGCAACAGGATTTCGCCGACTTTTTGGCGCAAACCAACCTCAACGGTCAACCGAAAGAATTATACGAACCGATTTCCTATACCCTTCTGCAAAGCGGCAAACGCCTCCGTCCGATGCTCTGTCTTTTGGCCAATGAGATGTTTGATGGTGACGAGCAGCAAGCCCTCTGGCCTGCCTTGGCCTTGGAGACCTTCCACAACTTCACCCTCATTCACGACGATATCATGGATAAAGCGCCTTTGCGTCGAGGCAAGGAGACTGTTTATCAGAAATGGAACGCCGACATCGCCATCCTCTCTGGCGATGCCATGCTGGCAATGGCTTTCCAATATGCGCTGAAGCCAAAGAAAGGCGCGGAACTCGCCAAGCAGCTGGGCAAGGTAGCCATTGAGATTTGCGAAGGCCAACAGATGGACCTTAACTTCGAGACCCTCGGCAATGTGACCATACCTGAGTACCTTGAGATGATCCGTCTGAAAACAGCGGTACTATTAGCTACCGCCTTGCAAATGGGTGCCACTGTAGCAGGTGCAAATGAGGCCGACATCCAGCATCTATACGACTTCGGCATCAACATAGGAATGAGTTTCCAACTGCAAGACGACATCCTTGACCTATACAGTGACGTGGCAGTATTCGGCAAACGTCATGGCGGCGACATCGCTGACAATAAGAAGACCTACCTTTATTTAAAGGCTTTGGAATTGGCTTCTGAAAAAGACAGAAAACGCCTCGAACACCTTTTCACCCTCCGCATGGACCATGACGAGGAAGAGAAAATCGAAGAAGTACAATCCATATACGATCGTCTCCATGTGAAAGAGGCTGTCGAGCAGGTTATGCTTGATTATGACCGCATAGGTATTGAAGCTCTATCAGCCATTGACCTACCCGAAGAAAAGAAAAAGCACCTCCGCACTTATGCCGAGCTGCTTTCGGGAAGAAAGAAATAATGCAAAACATAAAATGCGAAATCGACCGCCTATAATCTTTCCTCGGGTTTGCCGAAAGGAATCAATAGGCGGTCGATTTACTAATGCCCGACAATCTATGTCATTTAATTAGTATGCCTGGCCGATTTCACCGATGTTTTTTTTGCCTTGCTTGCATTTGGTTTGGCAGCTTCTTTCTGAAGCTTTTTGCCTTCAGATTTAACTTTCTTCTCGCCAGCTTTCATCGCTTTTTTATCAGCACAGCAGTCATCAGTTTTTTTCTTGTCGGCAGCCACTTTCTTTCCTTCGCAGCAGTTACCAGCCTTTTCTTTATTACAAGAGACCTTCTTCGCATCGCATTGTTTCACCGGCTCTTGTTCGACCTTTACGGCGGAAGGTTTGTTCTGCTGTTCGTTCACTGCCTCAACTTTCTTGGAGATGGTTTTCACTTCATTTTGCGCATTCGCTTCCTGAATGCTCAAAGTGCTCACAGCAAAAAATGCCAAAGCACCGAATAAGATGGATTTTTTCATATTGATTAAATTTAATGACTATTATTTTACATCAAAAATCATTCCAAATCTTTTGGTAAAAACAGACAACTATCTCCATAGCTAAGGAAACGAAAGCTATGTTCTAGGGCAAAACGGTAGCAGTCTTTCCAACGTTCACCAATAAGTGCCGAAACCAATAGCAACAAGGTACTCTTAGGTTGGTGGAAATTCGTAATCAGCCCAGTTATGACTCGCATCTTATATGTAGGAGCAATCATTAGGGCTGTGCTGGCTTCGAGTCGGGCCAAGCCATTGCGATCGAGATAGTCCAAAACCAGCTGCAAAGACTCGGGAGCCGACATGTGCTGATGGCTTTCATAAGGGTACCACTGCTCTATATGCAAAGGACGTAAGTCAAGACCTTGTTCTTTGAGCATCATACCTATCCAATAGAGGCTTTCCAAAGTTCGAGTGCTGGTAGTACCCACAGGAATGATAGGTTTACCAATTTGACTAATCAAATTCTGTATCAGTGATTTGCGTACGATAATTGTCTCAGAATGCATAGTATGTTCACCTATGGTATCTGTAGAAACCGGCTTGAAAGTACCTGCCCCCACATGCAGTGTCACTTCATCAAAACTGAAGCCCTGACCTCTCAAAGCAGCAATAAGCGGTTGCGTAAAATGCAACCCAGCAGTAGGTGCTGCCACCGAACCATCGTAACGGGCGAAAACGGTCTGGTATCGGTCGCGGTCGTCAGGCTCAGCATCTCGATGAAGATAAGGTGGCAAGGGAATCTCACCTGCAGCCTCTAAAACTGATGCAAATGACAAATCCTCAGGTGTCCATGAGAACTCGATTTCGGCATATTGGTCGTTTTGAGCCACACGTTCCGCACTCAAAATCACAGGGTTTCCTCCCACTGACAATTCCATTGAGAGCTGGCCCTCTTTCCAACGTTTCGCATTGCCAATCAAGCATTTCCATCGCACAGGTGAACAGGCTGAAAACGCCATTTGATAATCTTCTTCTGGCTCAAGACAGAACACCTCAATGCGCGACCCCGTCACCTTGTGGAACTGCAAACGGGCCCGGATGACCTTGGTCTCATTGAAAACCAACAAAGCACCTTTCGGTAGAAAATCGCCAATATACTTGAATTGGGATTCACTTATCTCATTGTTTTTTAGCACTAAAAGTTTCGAAGCAGCACGCTCAGGCAAAGGATACTTTGCAATGCGCTCATCTGGCAACGGATAGTCGTAGGCTTCGATAGAAATGTCTTTAACTGATTTCATCGTTGAAAATTTGCGCAAAGGTACAGCTTTTTCTCGTTTTTCTGTTTCCTATAGGTTCCATTCACGAAAGCCATTGCAAGAAATGAAGAAGGAACAGTGGTAAGTTTTAATAGTAAATCTTTCATTACAGAAGTTGCAGGAACATGCCATCGAACTGACAAGTAATATAGTTTTGTTTTTATTACGAGTTTGCATATTATTCTTATTTTTGCACCGTAATAAACAAAAACCATGAATGCCTCACCCCTATCCATAGCACCGACTTGGGAGCTTCTGCTGAAGTTCATAAAATTCGGTGTGGTGGGCTTTTCTGGGGTTTTTGTCAACTTTGGTGTCACTTACGTATGTAAGGAATGGCTCAAGTGGAACAAATACCTGAGCAATATGTTAGGCTTTGCCTTCGCTGCCACCACCAATTACCTTCTCAACCGAATATGGACGTTTGAAAGCACCAACCCACAAATAGGGACGGAATATGCGAAATATTTTATTGTCTCTTTGGTCGGCATGGGCATTGACATGTTGACGGTCTACCTGCTCAACGGCAAACTGAAATGGAACTTCTACATCAGCAAAGTGTTTGCCATTGGTGCATCCACATTATGGAATTTTTTGGGCAATTTGCTGTTTACGTTTGCCGCATAAGCTTTTATCCTCTCATCTCGTCATAATCAGGAATATGGTCCATAGGTAGAAGAGTTTGGTTTTCAGTCTTATAGCAATATACCGTCATACCATTGGTAAGTAAGAGGTATTGGGGGTGCAACGCAGAATAATAACGCAAAACTTGCTCTAGGACGGTTTCCGTAAGGTTCACTGTCGATGCTTTGCACTCCACAACCATCAGAGGATGCCCCTCTTTTCCGAAAACAACAGCATCGGCACGTTTGTCCAAGCCGTTCACCTTCATCGAATACTCCACCGCAACCAATCCAGCAGGAACTTTGAGATGCTTAACCAAGAGATACAGCACCTTCTGGCGCACCTCCTCCTCAGGTGTCAACGCAACAAAACGGCGACGCAAAGGATCAAAGACATATGTCCTCCCCTCCCGTTCTTCCGTCTTGAACCATTGCAAAAGATTTTCCATAACCAACCGTAATTCGAGAGGACAAAGATACAAGATTTCGAAAACAAAAATCAAAATTTAAAAATCAAAATTCATAGGTCCGACAACAATCATTACTTTTGCAACGAATTCTAATACTATGAAAAAAACAGCAATCGTCTTTCTTTTGGGTTTGGCTGCTTCAATTTGCGCCTGTAATCGTCACCAAGAATCCATCATTGGCATATGGATTGTCGACAAAATAAATGTGCAGTTTGACGAAAAACATAATACACCCGAATTAGTAAAGCAAATCGGCGAAATGGAACGGCAGAATAGTTTCTGCATCAATTCCGATTCCGTATTGGTTTTCAAAGGTTTGGATTTTGAATGGCAAGACAGAATCAGCCTCAATAATGACGGGACTCTGACTTGCGACGGCAAAAGTTTCGGGATTTGGAAAGATGGGCAAATCGTCACACAGACATGGTCTCCACTAGGAGATGTCGTGGTTACTTATCGGAAAAAATAGTCACAATTCCTCTGCATTGGATGGAGGACATCATTATTGTCCACTGCGGCAGCAGTTTAACATACGTCAGCCACATCAACCGCTGCACTTTAGAGTTCCAGCTTCAAAATTTACACTCCAAAGGTGTCTCTTCCTTATTCTTCAACAAACTTCAGACTATAAGCAATGGCCTCGAGTTGTAATAAAGCATTGCGTTTCTTCTGGTTGGGTTCATAATAAAATCCTTCCACCGTGACAAGTTGGCCTGTGCGGTCGTCAGCAAAGGTGTAAGAGACGAAAGGCCCTCCCATAAAGTTGTTCTCAACCTTCCACATACCTCGCATCTCCTTGGCGTATCCCGCAGGAAACTTGCTGGCTGTTGTTACCAAAGGCGGAACAATTTCTATCTCAGTGCCCATATACGAACCCTCTGACGGACCAGGAATATACTGACCCTCCATCATATTGCGCATAGCCACCAGACTTGGGGCTTCAAACTGCAATGTGTCGCGATAAGCTGTTTGATAGATAACGATGTCGGCACTTGAACGCTCCAACTCCTTACGAAGCCACATAAAGTCAGGTTCATTCTTGGCAATATAGAAACCTTGAGGCACTATTAGCTTAAAACCGAATTTTTTTGCCAAGGCCGCTTCAATGGATTCGTCTTTCGTAGGACGAAACACACTAAGAATGCGCTCACGTTCCACTTGGTCGAACCAGTCTTGATATACCTCCTTTTGCTTATCGAAAAGCTCAACCCAAGATGTCATATTGGGTGCACTAATTTTTATGTAACGTTGTGGGGCGGCCCAAAGATCCTCTGCGGTTTCGGCCACTGCTTTCTCCAAGCTTGGGTTGATTTCCACCTCCAAGATACACTTTTGCTTCTTGAACAAGTCAGAAAAACCTGCCGCCTTGATATGCTTCAAGTCATTACGAGCCTCGGGCTGAGGCAATCCATACTGATAGTCCATAAAAAAATGGCGGAGCGAGTCACCAATACGACCATTCCACTGGTCATCATTTTGTACGACCACCATAATTTCTGCGGTACCACCTGCAGAACGGTCTTTCTTTGTTGTACGCACTTCCTCCGAACATGATGCCATAATGCAGGCCAGCATAAAAGCGATTGCGATGTTAAGGTAATGTTTCATAGTATGTCGTTTTTGTAGGTTATAAACAATCGACTCATAACCTGTTATTTCTTTATTTTCAATTTCTGTCCCACTTTAACAGTGTTGCCCTTCAAACCATTCCATTTTTTGAGATCACTGACAGTACATCTGTATTTTTTTGCGATGGAGCTAAGCGTCTCGCCTTTCTTCACGGTGTGTGTCCTGACCTTTGGTGTACTTGTAGCCTTTTTGTTGATATTGTTTTTTGAAGTACTATTTTTCGAGGTCTTACTCACTTGAGCCATTGGAGAACCCGAACGATAGATGGTAAGTCGTTGTCCAGTATGAATTGTTTCTCGTTTCAGATGGTTCCACGACTTGATTTTCGCCACAGTGACATGGTATTTTCTTGCAATGCTGCCCAAACTCTCACCTTTTTTCACCACATGGACAAAACTGTCACTCACCTCCTCAACTTTCTCTTCGATGACCTCACGCACTTTTTCGGCTTTGCTCACATATGAATAGATACTGTCTTCAAGCTGGGTGAAACGCAAGGTATATTTCATAGGCATACGAAGCGAATAAGGATAGCTCCTCGTGCCCGGGATGATGCGCTTGGTGTATTGTGGGTTAAAAAAGACCAAATCCTCCATCGGGACACCAATGCATTCGTTGATTTGGTCGAAACTTACACGGTCATGCACCATCACAGTGTCGGTACCGTGAAGCAGCAAGCCTGGATTGGTAGGATAAAGGTTATGCTCAGCGGCATAATTCATCAAATAAGTCACAGCAATAAAAGCCGGTACATAGCCACGGGTTTCTGCAGGCAAATATGGCCATATAGCCCAATAATTCTTCACACCTCGGGCCTTCAAGATAGCCTTGTTGACTGTTCCTGGACCTGAGTTGTAGGCTGCAAGCACCAAAAACCAATCTTCATAGCGGGCATAAAGGCTCTTCAAGTATTGGCACGCAGCCTCCGTCTCTTTCTCTGGATCGAAACGGTCATCAACAAGAGTGCTCACCCTCAGCCCATATTCAGCCCCCGTACCTCTCATAAACTGCCACAAGCCCTTTGCACCCGCCTTCGACCCTGCGGTCGGGTTCAAAGCCGATTCCACCATAGCGAGGTATTTCAGCTCCAAAGGAAGGTTATATCGGGAAAGATAATCCTCAAACATTGGAAAATAAACATACGAGAGACCCAACATACGGCTCGACTGCTGACGACGGCGATTGGCATATAGCTCAATAAACGACTTAACATGGCTGTTGAAAGTCAACGGTATTGTCGTTTCATAAGCCAATGTCTGGATACGATTCATATAGACACTATCGTCATAGGTTGGCACCTCGTCTTTCCCAAATCCATATTTGTTCCAAATTGCCGTGTCGATATCAAGATATGCATCTGTGAAAATGCTGATATTGCTCACCAGATTGAGCATTTCCATCACCGTTGATTCCTCAACGACTGCCTTACCAGAGTTCAAATCATTGATTCTCTGGTCATCAAGCTCAACTTCAAGACTATCATATTCAGGTTCATAGACTTGGGCAAACAAGGTCACGAAAGGGAAAAGCGCTAATAATGAAATAAGATGAATTCGTTTCATTGGGATGAAAAAATTATGATGAGTGAGACTCTTTTTCAAAAGAGAACGCAAAATTACCAAAAATCGTCTATTAAGGAAAGAAAAATTACTATTTTTGTCATTATATTCTAAACTGATTGCTATGGAAAAAGGAAGCAACATTGACAAACTGGCTGGTTATATCATCAAAATTGGTGGAATAGCCATCGTTGTGGCATTGTGTTGGTATTTTAAAAATGTACTCATCTACATCATCGCAGCCCTCGTTGTTTCACTCATCGGGCGACCCTTGATGAAACTGATGCAGAAAATCAAAATCAAAGGGAAATCGGCTCCCGATTGGCTCTTGGCCGTACTCTCAATCATCATCATCATCGTCCTGCTCATTCTGCTTGTATCACAGATTATTCCTTTAATTTCCAATATCATTCGAGATGCATCTGCCATCACTGAAAGCAGTTATTTCGAGTCAAACCCCATCGACAAAGTGAACGAATGGCTCATTGGTATGTTTCCCAATTTAGGCCAAGATTTCGACATCGTTGCGCTTGTCATAGAAAAGGTAAGGGAACTGGTTGACTTTGGCAAGGTTGGCGGCATCGTTGGTTCGGTGGCATCAATGGTGACGAGCATTTTTGTCGCCCTCTTTGCTGTGGTATTCATTTCATTTTTCTTTCTCAAGGAAAGTGGGCTGTTTGGTCGAATTGTCTGCGCCTTTGTGCCCGACAAGCACGAGCTCACTATGACCAAGACTTTGAATGAGATCAAGGAACTGCTCTCGCGTTACTTTGTAGGTCTGCTCATCGAGATGATTGGAGTCGCCATAGTCGACTTCCTTGGCCTTTGGCTCATCGCCCGCCTTGACTTCAGTTATGCCATCGGCATAGGTTTTATTGCTGGCTTGCTCAATGTGATCCCATACGTCGGACCGCTCATCGGCGACGCCATTGGCATTGTCTTCGGCATCGTATTGAAACTCGGCACAGGTGCAGGCTTGAATGTCAACGTGTGGATTTTCGCCTTAATCATACTAGTGATTATGTTGGCTGCTCAACTTATCGACAACTTCATCTACCAGCCGCTCATCTATTCAACGAGTATCAAAGCGCACCCATTGGAGATTTTCATCGTGCTGCTTATGGCTGGACATATCGGCGGCACGGTTGGAATGCTCGTCGCCATTCCTGCTTACACTGTTGTACGCGTCGTTGCCATCAGGTTCTTCTACCGTTACAAAATCATACAGCGGCTTGTGCCCGACTTAAGCGAAGAAGATAAAATCATTGAGAATATCGACTAAGTAACTGCACAAAATCAAACTACTTATTACTTCGGAACTCACTTGACCACGACCATTAACTATTATTGCTTTCACTTCGAATTGAGTGATCATAGTCAGTCAGTGACACAAGTCACTATCCGAAATGAAAACTAAATTTGCCCATCTACTTAAAAACAAAATCCCTACAGTAATTTCGACAAACTTGCATAAAAAGAACTTCATCTTGCACAGCCCGATAGTTTTTGGAACGCCAACCGTTCATCACCATTCAACAGGTGAATGATGCCGCAATATTGGTAGCCGTGCTTTTCCAAGCCTTTGCGCATAATGATGTTAGCCTCGTGCGTGTCGATGCGGATGTTGGATGAAACGGTTTCGCCAAAATCCAAAATGGCATCAAGAATGCCATGCGAGTCGGGGGTACTCGCAATGCGGTGAATGACGTGATATGGCTCATCGTTAAGCCATTGACCATCATATATGACATTGTATGTCACCTCTGGACTAGGCAACAAGGCAAAAGTCCCAACAACTTTACCCGATTCATCAAGCATAACATAACTGCCACCCATTTCAATATCTGTCCGAAACATATCATCGCGAGGATAGCCTTCAGGCCACTGGAAGATGTTGCCATAGCTGCGCATAATTTCACGAGCTTGGTCGCGAAGGTCGAAAATAATCTGCAAGTCGGCCAAAGTGGATTTACGGATGGAATAACTCATAACAAATACATTTATGGATATTGAATTGCAAATGTAGCATTTTCTCAGCCGATTCTCCAAAAAAATCCTATTTTTGCCGCTCACAATACCATTCTTATGAATAAGACTTGTTTTACGATAGTTTTTACACTCTTCATCCTGAGCCTGTTTACTTTGTTCTCATGTGAACATTCACAGCCCCTGCCTACCATTGAACTCACTGCTGAGTCTTTTCAATTTGACCAAAAAAACTCCTGTGAAATCACTTATTTCGATAACGCAATACAATTCACGGAAAGCGGAAAAATCAAATGTCGTGGAGGAAGTTCGAGCGGCTTCCCAAAGCACTCGTTCACATTCAAGATGGCGCATCAGCGATCATTGGCCGGACTCCCATCGCAACGTACTTACATCTTGAATGCCAACTATATAGACAAGACTATGATGCGCCATAAAATCTGCTTCGACCTGTTTAGGGAAATGAATCCAGAAAAGAATCTTGCCTCCCAGTGCGCATATGTCAATGTCATTACAAATGGTAAACCTGTTGGGCTTTACGTACTTATGCAGAAACTCAATGCCGGCTCACTAGGCCTCAACAAGAAAGACAGCCTGGCGATGATTTTTAAGGACCCTCCCATTTTCTATGGCGAAAACCGGCTGGAATGGGTGCAAGAGCCAGGTAATTACTTCCAACAAAACTTTCCTGACATCGAAGAAAAGGATTTGAACGGCTATATGGAAAATGTTATGCAGTTCATTATTAATGCAAATGACAGCATTTTCGCGCACGATATTGGCCACCTTTTCGACCTTGAGAACATCCTCGACTGGCACTTACTTCTTATGTTCACCAACAACGGTGACGGCGTGATGAAGAATTTCTACCTCTATAAGCGCGACAGCTTTACCCCTTTCCGCATCGCGATTTGGGACTATGATGATTCTTTCGGGCGAGATGGAGAAGGTGAACTGAAAATGACGAAAAGTCTTCCTAATTTTGATAGATGCCTGTTGCTAAACAGATTACAAAACAGTCCTTACTTCAATTATGATGAGTGTTTAAGACAACGTTATAAAGAATTGCGCGATGCTGGACTCTTCAGCAAAAAGCACATTCAAAAAATGATCGAGGCTAACGACAAAATCATCAGGAAGGATGTGGAACGCAACTTTAAAATTTGGCCCATTGACGGCATCGGCTATTACGACTCTAAAAGCTATGAAGAGGAACTTGAAATTATGCTCCAATATTTGGATATCCGCATTCCACAGCTGGACAAGGAATTAGGATACTCTGCCCATTGAGATGAATAGCCTTTATTGTGTCAAATCTGCCACCGCCATCCCGACCACTTGAATCAAATCCTGTGGGTTGAGTTTGAATTGCAAGCCGCGCACACCCGCGCTAACGTAAATGTAATCAAACAACTCGCAGGTTTCGTGGATGAAAGTCGGGAACTGTTTCTTCATGCCCACAGGCGAGCAGCCGCCACGGATGTAGCCTGTCAGGGGCAGCAGTTCCTTCATCGGAATGAGGTCGCAACTCTTGTTGCCCGTGGCTTTCGCGGTTTTTTTCAGGTCGAGTTCGTCGTTGCCTGGAATGACGCAGACGAAATACCCGATTTTGTCGCCTTTCAGCACCAAGGTTTTGAACACCTGATCAATGTCCTCGCCCAACTGGTCGGCGATGTGCTGCGCCCCGAGGTCGTTTTCGTCCACCTCGTAGGGTATCAGCTCATACGCAATCTTCTTCTGGTCGAGGATGCGGCAGGCGTTGGTTTTGTTTATTTTTTCTTTGGGCATGTTAAATCAATTAGCCAATTTAATTAGCGGTTCACCTAATGCCGCTGAAAGTTGAGACAAAGAACGAAAGGTGAAATTTGGGAATCCTGTAATCCAGCGAGAAACCACGGCCTCGCTCTTACCCATTTTGTGAGCCAAATCGCGCTGTGTCATGTGCTTCTCTTTGAGAATAGCATCTATACGAGCGATGATGTCAGCCGACATTTGTACTTCTGACATAATTTCGGGCGACAATGCCGTCACTTTACTTTCGAACCATTCTTGTTTGCTTTTCATAACTCAAATCATCATACAGAAAGTGCATTCTCATACAAGTCTTCAATATGGAATTCCAAATCGTTCCCCCAACAAACATTACCGTATTCAAGTCTGCATTTACGGAAATTTGAAGGTTTCAGATACTTATTGTATTGAGGATGCGGATGGCTGCGAATGAATGCTCCAATATCCACAAGTTGATGTGTGCCGTCGCTAAACTCCAGGTCAACGGTAATGTCATCGTGACACACGAAACTCACTATTGTCACATAATCCACCATCATAATTTCTTGGTTATCTTTGTGATACGAATCTTCTTCCTGTAAATGAAAAAGTTTACCCATTTTTCAACAATATTATGGGCGTATTTTTCAACAAATTCCCGTGCCGTTCTCAAATCTTTTTCTGAAAGAGCAGGTCCTTTCTGTTTCCTCTGTCTGATTTCGGACAACTGCCCGTTTTCAAGGATCAATTCAAAAACAGCCTCGCCACCATTGTGCTGCACATGCACGTGAATGGGTTCGTGTTCGTCCGAGAAGAACTTGAAAACGATTCCAAAATACTCGTAGATTGTCGGCATAAATGGTTCCTATTATAAATTATAACGCTACAAAAATACTCAAAAAATTGATATTTATGCTAAACTCTTGAAAAAAGTTTCCCGAACATTCAAGCAAGGTAGGAAAAAGTCAACCATCAACACCCATATTATGGCATAAACGTATAATATAGTTTTTGAAAAGCACAATTTGAATTTATAAATCAACCCCATTATCAATACTAATTTCTATTACATAATGCCCTTTGTTATCAAATCTCTGAAGATAATAACTTTGGAACTCATCTATCACTTTATAACAACCTTCTCCTGCTCCATAACTAGACATATATGAGGGTATTTCTGTCTGCTCATCTATATTAAATCCTACCATTTTAGCCTCTTTTATTAACCTATCAATTATAGTTTTATCATCAGTAATCAAAGAAACCCTTGGAACATTTTGAGTTGTCCAACCTGTTGTAAAATGGTTAAGTTCAATACCCAAACATGGTGTTCCAGTTGCTATTAACTTGTTATCAAATCGAACATTCCTACCCCAACACAATGACGTTGCAGCAGAATTTGTATTCCAATCCAATCCCGCATTATATTCCTGTTTCATCACAAGAGGTAAATTCCACTGATTGAACATTTTAAGTAAATCTCCAACGGAATACTCTTTTTCAGGAGAAACAATTAACAACAAATCTGAAATAGTAATTGTCTTTTCTACATTCTGATTATTGTTTGCTTTTCTACTATCAACAGCATTATTACTTTTACCTCTTTGGTTATCCAAAACAATACAGTCCAAATGTGTATAATCTTTTGACACCCACAATCCATTGCCGTGAAAATCTATCTGATAAAAACCATTAGTTTCTCCAAGATAAAGGAATTTTTCACCTTTTTTAGGATGACGATTTGAACCATCTTTCCACTTAAAAGTCTCTCCATCCGTTGATGGCGTTAACCGTAAACGAAGCTGAGAGCCATCTATAACAACATATTTGTCACCCTCATTTGATACAGAATTCAAACTAATTTCACTATTTTCACTCTGCGATTCGCCCTCCTTCCCACTATATCTTCCTGAAAACGCAAACAAACAAATTGCTAATAAAGCAAAAATCGCAACAGTTATTATTAGTGCAATCAACCACGTCTTTGGCGGTTTATTGACTATTTGCCTCTCTTCACAATTTATTGATTGATGATGAACACTTGAGTCCTTTGCGATACTAATTCCACAATGTGGACACATTTGGGCTTTATCGCTTACTTGATTTCCACATTCAGGACAGGTAATAATTGCCATAATACAGACTAATTTGATTCTGCCGCAAAAATAAAAAATCCATCTTTTATAGCAATAAAAAAAATGTGAGCAAAATTACTCAAATCTCACTTTTTTCATAGGTTTGAGAAGAATTGCTCACACTTTTCAATTTTCTTTTGAATTAGGAAGGCTCTACTTCCTATTCTCCTCCACCCATTTCCGGGCATTCACGAAAGCCTCCATCCAAGGCGAGACTTCATCGTTCTTGCGCTCGTCGGGATAGTAGGCCCATTGCCAGGGCAAGAATGCTCTTTCGAGGTGCGGCATCATGGCGAGATGACGACCGTCATTGGAACAGACCGCTGCCGTTGACCAGTCGCTGCCATTGGGGTTGCCAGGATATTCGTCCTGACCGTAGCTCATCACAATCTTGTATTTATCGCGATAGCAGGGGAAGTAGAAACGACCCTCGCCGTGGGCAATCCACACGCCTAATCTTCTACCCGACAGCGACTTGAGCATCACGCTCTCGTTTTGGGCAATCTCCACGTTGAGGAAGCCTGACTCGAACTTGTGCGAGTCGTTGTGCATCATCACAGGGTGCTCCTCGTGGTCGGGATAGAGCAGGCCGAGTTCCATCATCAGCTGGCAGCCGTTGCACACGCCAAGACTTAAAGTGTCTTCTCGGGCGTAGAAGTCATCAAGGGCTTTCTTCGCCTTCTTGTTGTATAAAAAGGCGCCCGCCCAACCTTTGGCAGAACCGAGCACATCGGAGTTGGAGAAGCCACCGATGAAGGCAATCATATTTACATCCTTGAGGTCTTCACGACCTGTGGCGAGATCAGTCATCGTGACATCACGAACATCGAAACCAGCGAGATAAAGGGCGTAGGCCATCTCACGGTCGCACTGGCAACCCTTCTCGCGAATGATGGCTGCATTGATGCCCGTGGGCTTGCGGCGGTGCATATCGATGCCGAGACTGGCAGCAGTGCCAGTGAAGTTTCTGCCAAAACTATAGTGCAAGTACTGTTTCTTGTAGTTCATAAAACGCTCCATGGCCTTGCGCGGGCCGCTCTGCTTGCGGTCGAGCAGGTAGGACGACTTGAACCACGTGTCGCGTAGCTCATCAATATCGAAGATATAGTTATGGTCACCATGGACGATATTAATTTGGCGTTTGGCTTGAGGCTTGCCTATCATCTTGAAGTTGATACCCAAATCGCGCAACATACGGTTAGCGATGCCGTCGTTCGATACTTGGATAACCACTGAAGGCTTCTCACAGAACAGCAAGGCCATCAAGTCTTCGGCATCGAAAGCACCCAAATCGAGATTCATACCATAGGTCGTGTTGGCGAAGTTCATCTCCAACAAAGTAGTGATGAGACCACCTGCCGAAACATCGTGACCGGCCAAAACCAAGTTGCTCTCTATGAGTTTTTGGATGGCGTTGAAGCATTTCTTGAAATAATTGGCACTCTTCACATCCGGCACGGCCTGACCGATGGCACCGATGCTTTGTGCAAAACTGCTGCCGCCGAGTTCAAAGCCATCTTTCGAAAAGTCAATGTAAAGGAGTTCGGTGTTCTCGTCGGTCTTCATCACAGGACGAATGACTTGGCGAATACTCGAAACCTCACCTGCAGCGGAGACAATGACCGTTCCTGGTGCCACAACCTTCTCTCCATCAGGATATTTCTGTGTCATTGATAGGCTGTCCTTGCCTGTCGGCACGTTAATACCCAAAGCCACACAATAGTCGCTTAAGGCTTTCACGGCCTCGTAAAGTCTTGCAGTTTCACCTTCCTGCTTGGCAGGCCACATCCAGTTGGCGCTCAATGAAACACCTTCAAGGTTGCCTTCAATCGGTGCCCAAAGGATGTTGGTCAAAGCCTCGGAAACCGAAAGACGCGAAGCGGCAGCAGGGTCGATGAGGCCTGCAATCGGGGCATGGCCCAAGGCGGTAGCAACGCCACGCTTGCCATTGTAATCCAAGGCACTGATGCCGAGGTTGCTCAGCGGCAACTGAATCTCACCCACGCATTGCTGTTGCGCCACACGCCCCGTCACGGAACGATCCACCTTGTTGGTGAGCCAATCCTTGCAGGCCACGGCTTCCATCTGCAAAACGTTGTTAAGGTATTTATGCATCTCACGCTTGGTGTAACTGATTTTTTTGAAATGATGGGGCTTGGTCTTGTCGTGTAAAATCGTCTTAGGCGCGCTGCCAAAGAAATCTGAGATGGCCAAGTCGATAGGAGCCTTGCCTTTCTTGCGGACAAAACGCAGGCGTTCGTCTCCAGTCACCTCGCCCACTTCGTAATACGGTGCACGCTCACGCTCAGCGGTCTCCTTGATAATGTCTTTATCTTTCTTGTTGACCAACAAACCCATACGCTCCTGTGACTCATTGCCGATGATTTCCTTGTCTGACAAAGTCGGGTCGCCAACAGGCAAGTTGTCGACATAGACCACACCGCCTGCGTCCTCGATGAGTTCGGAGAGGCAATTGAGATGACCGCCCGCACCGTGGTCGTGGATGCTACGGATGGGATTATGGTCGCTTTCGGCCATAGCGCGGATGACATTGCTCACACGTTTTTGCATCTCTGGGTTGGCACGTTGCACGGCATTCAGTTCAATGGTGTTGCTATATTGTCCCGTATCGACACTCGACACAGCACCACCACCCATACCGATACGGTAGTTGTCGCCTCCCAACACAATGATAACATCTCCTTCTTCAGGTTCCAATTTTTTGGCATCCTTCACCTTGGCAAAACCAATGCCGCCAGCCAACATAATGACCTTGTCGTAACCCAATGTTTCTTTTTCGCTATGCTCAAAAGTCAGCACACTTCCATTGATAAGTGGTTGGCCGAATTTGTTTCCGAAGTCGGAGGCACCATTGGAAGCTTTGATAAGGATTTCCTCTGGGGTCTGATAGAGCCACTTGCGTGGCTCGATGTCCTTCTCCCACTCACGCCCTTGCTCTGTGCGAGGATAGGAGGTCATATAGACGGCCGTGCCCGCCAAAGGCAGGCTACCTTGGCCACCGGCCAAACGGTCGCGGATTTCGCCGCCACTACCTGTGGCTGCCCCGTTGAAAGGCTCCACGGTAGTAGGAAAATTATGTGTCTCAGCCTTCAGCGAAATCACAGTCTCAATGGGCTTGATTTGGAAAGCCGAAGGCTTGTTGGGTTCGGCGGGAGCAAACTGTTCCACCTTGGGGCCGAGAATGAAGGCCACATTGTCCTTGTAAGCCGACACAAGACGGTTGGGGTTCATCTTCGAAGTCTTCTTAATAAGGGCAAAAAGCGTGTTGGGCATCTGCTTGCCATCGATGACGAACGTACCGTTGAAAATTTTGTGGCGGCAGTGTTCGGAGTTAACCTGTGCAAAGCCATACACCTCACTGTCAGTGAGCTTACGTCCAATCTTTGCGGATACGTCTTTCAGATATTCCATTTCCTCGCTGCTTAAAGCCAAACCTTCCTTCTGGTTGTAAGCCTCAATGTCGTCAATGTATTGCAACGGATCAGGCATACGGTCAATGGTGAAAACTTTCTGGTCGAGGTCCTTGTAGCGGTTCTGGAGCATAGGGTCGTAAGGAGCGTTCTTCGACTCCACTCTTTGGAACTCCTCGATGCGAACGATGCCCTTGATGCCCATATTTTGAGTAATCTCAACGGCATTGGTGCTCCATGGTGTAATCATCTCGCGACGTGGCCCGATGAAGTGGCCCTTCACTGTTTCTTTTTCAATTTTTACGGCGTTACCGAAAAGC
The DNA here is from genome assembly GCA_946405575.1 of uncultured Bacteroidales bacterium. Taxonomy (GTDB): domain Bacteria; phylum Bacteroidota; class Bacteroidia; order Bacteroidales; family F082; genus Limimorpha. The sequence continues at coordinate 49,609 of CAMJHP010000018.1, forward strand.
CAAGTGAGTTTGGAAACGGTTTCCTTTGATAGTTCGGATTTGGAATCAACTGCGATAACCTTCTGATTCTTAGATTGGAAAAAACATATCATAAGCACAGGGTTTTATGCATAAAACGATGGCGCAAAGATAGGAGAATTTATCCAAACTGATTCATAAAGATACAAAAATTCCGAAAGCATAAAAATGTCGTAAGCTATCAGTCTTGCGGCATTTTTTCTTTCCGATGTTATTCTACAAGACATTATTTCACCTAAAGTATGCAGAGTGCATCGTTCACTCCAAGTTTTATTCATTATTAATCATCAAATCATTATTTTATGCAAAAGAAAGTAATTTCTTTGATTTTGGCGCTCTTGCTGACTTTAACTGGGCTGGTGAGAGCGGAAGAACTGACCGTAAACACAGGTAGCGTCACCAATGCTTATGTGCCAGTTTATGGATTTTATGCTGATGCTTACCTAAAGGCGGAGTTCGTGACACCTGCTGCCGACCTTGCCAGCATGGCCGACAGCGACATCACACGCATGAGGTTCCAGATCGACCTCCCTGCACTTGATGCTTGGACTGGAACTTTTCAGGTTTTCCTTATGGAAGTGGACTACACCACCATGAGTGCGTTCCAAGGCACTGAGGGTGCGACCATCGTCTACGAAGGTCCCCTCGACGGAACGGGCGAACAAATGGTGGTGAACTTTACCACTCCCTACACTTACCACGGTGGCAACCTGTTAATCGGTGTCTATCAACCGACAAGAGGTAACTACAAATCTATCACTTTCAAGGGCATCAACGCTCCAGGAGCCAGTGTGCAGAATTACAGCTACACCAGCCTTGAAGCCATCACGCCTATCGCGCGCGATTTCCTTCCCCAAACTACTTTCGTCTACGAAGCGAGTGCTTCTGCCGAGCACCGTTTGGTTGCAATCGTCAACGAGGAAGAGGTGGGCACTCTCAATGTGGGCACCCGTCCCATCGGGGCCTGGACGGAGCCTTTCCACTTCCAACTGAAAAGCGAAGGCACTGCCGCCACAGTGACGAACCTCAATTTCACACCACAAGATGGTCTCTTCGTCCTAAGTGACATCGAAATGCCTTTCCAAATTGGTCGCGATGAAACCGTTGACCTCGGCATCAGCACCAATGGCGTGGAAGCCGGCATTGTTGAGCGTCAGTTTGTGGCCATTTACCAAGAAGCAGGTCGCACAGCTGCCGTTTGGCCTGTCATTGCTGAGTTCTATACGCCAGAAATCCCAGATGTAGTCGAGATGGCGAGACCTCACGACGAAATCACCTTCCCCTATGTGGAGACGGTTGCAGGCATGCACAACGACTACACGCTGCCCTTCCCCGACATTGAGGAAGGCAACGACGCCGTGTTTGAGCTTGTCATCGATGCCGATGCGGTGCTGAATGCCAGCGTCAGCAACGGCAACAACGGCAAAGTGGCCCTCTACACCGAGGATTTCAACGGCGAAGGAGGCCCTATGGCCCACAACAACTACACTGGTCCAATGCCTCCCACTCCTGATAATATGAAGTATAGCACTGGACCCGTCATCGAGAACCTGCCCGTCGTCCCTGGCACCTATTATCTCGTGGCCTCTTCGACTTCCGACCCGTTCACAGTCGAAATCAACACCGAGCCCATGCCCTGCCCCGAGCAAGCCTATGGACCCACTCCTGCTGACGACACCGACGGTCTTGAGCCCGCCAGCGTGACCCTGCAATGGCATCTGCCCAACTTCGCCACGGAATACCGCTTGATGTTCGGCACAACCTACTATCCCGACCCGGAGCATCCACAATCCGTCCTCGTAGACTGGACGAGCGACCTCGCCGAGAGCTACACGGTGACCAACCTTTGGAACAACACCAACTACTTTTGGAGAGTGGATGTGCGTAACGGCAGCGAAGGTTGCGAAACCCTGGGCCAAATCTGGGGCTTCACCACACACCTCAACAAGCCTCATGACCTCGTCGCCAACGACTACACTATCTTCGATGACCAAGAAGTCACTTTGAGCTGGACGGCCATTCAAGACCGCACCTTCCGCACCTATTTCATTTATCGCGATGGCGTGAAGGTGGGCGAGACCAGCACCAACGACACGAGTGCCACAAGCTATGTGGATGGTCCACTGGAATACAACATGGACGGCTACGAATACTATGTGACCGCCTTCTATGATGAAGGCGAATCATTGCCCTCCAACACCATCACCGTGCAAGTGAGCGGCTACACCAACGAGACGGGTATCAACGGCTATGTTTGGGAGCAAGATGGCGAAACCGGCATCGAAAATGCCA
>CAMJHP010000019.1 GCA_946405575.1 uncultured Bacteroidales bacterium
CATGGGATTGGGGCTATTTGATGCAACTATTACAAATTTGATGCGTTTGCCCTGGCGAAATGGGCGGTTTCATAAATTTTTCGGGAAATAACAGGTAGAGAGATGAAAAATCCGCAATCCAAGCCTTTGCCTGAATTGCGGTTTTTTCCTAAAACTGAAACGAGCCTTATTTTAGCCCCTTCAACCATTTTTCGACCTTTTTACGACATACTTTTGGTTGGGGGAATTGGGCGTATTTGGGATGGTTCGTTCAAGTAACCCTGCATCTATCAAGGTGTTGATAAACTTGTCAATGTTCCATTTTTGATATGTTACGTTGATGTGTTCAAGAATTTCTCTACTCGTTCTCGGAAATATACAGTATAACAATACTTCCTTTTGTCTGTCAGATAAAAGCAAGTTACTATCAGAGCTACTATCAGAGTTACTATCAGAGCTACTATCAGAGTTACTACGTTGATTATGTGATGTATTACATTTGTTCGTAATATTCAAAGGTGTATTGCCATTCGGGAAAGGTTTGAGGTCAAAGTGGAAAGGCTTTCTTCACATTTTTATTACCCCAATTGATATTCACCAGCGCGAATGGCAGCGATGACACCACCGTCGATGAGCAGGTCGGTGCCTGTGATGAACTTGGCATGTTCGCCGAGCAAGAAGGTTGCGGCTTCGGCAATCTCGTCGCTGGTGCCAGTGCGCTGGGCGGCTGAAGCATCAATCATGCGCTGGTAGCCCTCGCCGTTGGCGTTGAACTCGTCGTAGGCCAACGGGGTGACGACGACACCCGGCGAGATGGTGTTGATGCGGGCACGACGTTTGCGCCAACTGGTGGCGGCAGCACGCTGTGCCTGCAGGTGGTTCAATCGTTTGGCAATCATATAAGCGAATCCGCTGTTCTGCATGGCCACCTCTTGAATGAATTTCACCTCTTTCAGTTTGGCGGTCGGTGTCTGCACCAATTGCAGTTCGATGTCATTGGGGATGGGGTACATATAGGCCGCCTGGCTGCTGATGATGAGTCCTGCGCCACCCTCGGCCATCACTTCGCCGAAGGCATCGACGGCATAACCCGTGCCGACCATGTCGAGGTCGACGATATGCTCGGGGTTGGCCTGATTGGGCGATGCACCAGCCGTATCGATGAAGTACATCACAGGGCCCAATTCAGCGGCCTTCTTTGCAAAAGCCTCTATACTGTCTTTCTGCAAAGCGTTCACCTGCATTGTTTCCACATCATAACCACAACGGCTGAAATCCTCGCCAACGCGCTCCAATGCCTTCTCGCTGATGTCACCCAAAAGGATTTTCTTGCCTGCACCGATGCGGCGCACAATGGCAGTTCCCATACTACCAGCACCTAAGAGTGCCACTACTTGTTTATGTTCGTTTCTGTCGAAATACATTATTCTTTTGTTTTGTTTGTTGTTTTAGTAATCGTTCAAAATTAAACTTCATTTTTTTTGACTTCGGGACTCGGGACTTTTTGACCATGACCGATTTCACGATAATGCTGAAATTTCAGCCCTCGGTTGAAGTGGTCATTGTCATAGTCATGAGCCATAGTCCCGTAGTCTCGTAGTCTCGTGTCTAATTTTTAAACTAATTTGCAATCAACTTATTTATCAATGTTGACGATAGTGTACTTACGGCTACCGAGGCCAATCTTTTCGGCATGTTCAACGGTGTGGATGCCGTGACGGCTCTCGATGCGTTCTTTCATTGAAGCCACATCGTTGTCGGCGGTTTGCTCTTGACCAAGGACGAGGTCGATGCAGGCCTGGTCGAGGGCTACGGGGTCGGTGCTGGCCAGGATGCCCATATCTTGTAGTGCCACAGGAGTGGGATTGCCGTTGCAGTCGCAGTCGATGCTCATGTTATTCATAACATTGATATAGAGGACCTTCCCATTGAAGTAGTCGTGCACAGCAGCGGCAGCATTGGCCATACATTCAAGGAACTTGTCCTGGTTTTCAGGCTGGATATAGTCCCAAAGATGGGTGTAGTCCTCGCATTGGCCGTTGGTGTGGATGTAGGTCTTGCCGTTGCGCGAAGCCACGCCGATGCTGGCATTCTTCAGCACGCCACCGAAGCCGCCCATCTGGTGTCCCTTGAAGTGGGCGAGGTTGATCATGAAGTCATAGTTTTGGATGTTCTGTCCCACGATGTTGTAACGCATGTAGGTGGTGTCGCGCACAGGGATTTTGATTTCGCCGTCGGCATCCATGATGTCCACGCCACCGATGGTGTTGAAGCCGTGCTCCTCGATGACCTTTAGGTGGTCTTCGGTGAGCATGCGTTTGCCGGCGTAAGCGGTGTTGCATTCCACAATCTTGCCGTTCACCAGTTGTACCAAAGGTCCAATCAAGTCAGCCTTCAAGTGGTTGTTGTTGCCGGCCTCGCCGGTGGAGATTTTCACGGCCACACGGCCTTCGGCTTCTACGCCAAGTGCCTTGTAGATGTTAATGAGTGCTTCAGGGCTGATTTCGCTGGTGAAATAGACTTTCGATGTGTTTTCCATATTGGGTGTTGTTGGTTCGGTTTGTTCTTGTTGTTCAGTTGTTGGATTGCCGTTTTTGTTTTGGCAGCTTGTGTTGGCCATCACCAATGCCATAGCGGTGAGAACCAAAAGTCTTTTAACTTTCATGTTGTCAAGTGCTTAATTTGTTATTAAAGACCCTTCAACCATTTCTCGACCTTTGCCTTGCCCGTACGGACTTCATGCCCATAGATGCTGAACTCGCCTGTGATCTTGGCCTTCGGGAAGGCTTTCTTTACATCACTGGCACAGGAGGCGAGGCCGCTGCCTTCGTGGGTGGTGAAGGGGATGACGGTCTTGCCGTCGAGGTTGATGTCCTTGAAGAGGGTGAACATCACCTGCGGGTAGGTGCCCCACCACACAGGACCGCCGATGAAGACGGTGTCGTATTGGCTGAGGTCGGGGGCGGTGCCTTCGTAAGGCGGCAGTTCGCCCTTGTTGGCTTCTTCCTTGGCCAATTCGATGAGCGACATATAGGCCATGCCGTCATACTTGTGGGTGACGATTTCAAACTGGTCCGCACCCTTGATTTCAGTGATGTAGTCGGCCACGATCTTGGTGTTGCCGACCTCGATGTTGCCCACGCTGTAGTTGTCGCCCGCATGGGAGAAAAAAATGACGATGGATTTGCTCATGTTGTTCTTATTTGATGATTTGACTTCTTGTTTGTTTTGTGCATTGCAGCTAGTGGCCATAAGAAGTGCCAGGACTGCGGTAATGATTTTTTTCATAGTTCTATAATGTTTTTAATGAATTTCGCAGGATTGCCGCCCACGATGGTATTGGGTTCCACGTCCTTGGTGACCACGGCTCCCGCGGCTACGACTGCATTTTTGCCAACGGTTACGCCAGGCAGGATGGTGGCACCTGCGCCAATCCAAGCGTTTTCACAGATATGGACGGGCTTGCAAAGGAGAATCTGGCGGTCGTAGAAGTCGTGGTTGTTGGAGATGAGTTGGGCATTAGCAGCAATCATTGCGCCGTCGTCGATGGTGATGCCACCGCGGGCCATCATCAGGCAGTTGTTCATAATCATCACATTCTTCCCGATGTGTACACGGTCGAAGCAAACACCCGTAAGGCCTGGCATCACCCAGCCGCCTTCACCGAGGTTGTCGCCGAAAAGCTCACGCACAAGGGCATTGTACTCGTCGGTGTAAGGCATCGTATGGTTCAGTTTGAAAAGGACTTGCGCTTGACGCACGCCTTCCGCGTGTTCTTCGGCTGTGGTCAGCCTGGGGTCAACTCTTTGTTCTTGCATCATCTTAGGTTTTGAATTACGGTGCAAAATTACAGCGACTTAACGATATGTTTGTTTAACAAAAAGCATCATAATTTTCACAAAAGCCATCTTTTTTTTGATAGTGAGAGAAATAAAGTGTATTTTCGCGCCATGAAGATTGATTTTCAGTACGCTACGGATTTCCTCGGGATGAATGACCCCAGATTGGGCCACACTTGTATGCATCTGCTCTGCACGGAAGGCGAAGGCAGCTTTGTGTTTAACGCAAAATGCTACCACATTGTGAAAAACGATTTGGTGGTAATGCCAAATCCGAGTCGAGCAAAAAACCTCACCGCCCATTCTGATTTGCAGGTGGAGTGGTTTGCAGCCGACTATAAGTTTCTGCAAAACTTGTTACCTTCGAATAACTACAGCATCGGAGGAAGCATATCGCTCAACCAAGACCCTATCATCAAACTCACCGACGAGCAGGCAGCTATCTTGCTTGCCGACTTCCACCGTCTCCGTGATCGCCTCGGCGACCACCATCTGCTGTTTTACCGTGAATTGATGGGGAGTCTCTGCCTAACGATGATGTATGACATCTTCGAGCCTCATGCACAACGCGAGACCACCGATTCCCACAGTGACCGCACAGCATACATCGTCCGTCAGCTGACTGACCTGCTCGCCACCGGCATCAGTCGCACCGAGCGTGAGGTAAGCTACTATGCCGAGCGGCTGAACGTCTCGCCAAAGTACCTCTCCGCCACGGTCAAACGCGTGACGGGCCACAGTGTCAGCAGTTACATCAACCGTGCCACAGTGCCCATCCTGAAAGGCTTGTTGGACGACGAGCGCCTGTCGCTCACACAGATTGCCGACCGCATGAACTTCACCTCGCTGAGCTATTTCAGCCGCTATTGCACCAAGCACCTCGGACAGTCGCCTAGCGAATATCGACGGAGCCTGCAACCTAAGGGTTAAGGATGGCTGATTCTCACCAAATAGTATCAAAAAAAGAGATTTCAAAGGCATGAAAATCCATGTATTCCGCACTGATGAAGTCAAACTACAAATCATAATTCTATGAAGACAGCCATTATTATTGGAGCCACCTCTGGCCTTGGAAGGGAAGCAGCCGCAAGATTAGTGGCAGAAGGTTGGAAGGTCGGAATCGCTGGCCGACGCACTGCTGCACTAGAGGCCTTTCAAAATGAATTCGGCAAAGACAAGGTGTGTATTGCCACAATGGACGTAACCCGTCCTGAATCCATTGAAGTGCTGGACAATTTACTCTCCCAAACCGGAGACCCCGACCTGTTCTTCTATGTTTCGGGCGTTGGCTATCAGAACCGTGAACTTGACGAAGAGAAGGAAATGCGCATCATTCAGACCAACAGCGAAGGGATGGTCAGGATGGTGGACCACTTTTTCAACTATGTAAGGACGCACAACTACAGCGAAAGCCACAAGGCTCATATAGCTGTCATCACCTCCATAGCCGGCACCAATGGGATGGGGGCCTCTCCAGCTTATTCTGCGACCAAAAAGATGCAGAGCACCTATCTTACGGCTTTGTCACAACTCTCCCGTATGGACAAGATCCCAGTTTGCTTCACCGACATACGCCCCGGTTTTGTCGCAACGGACATCCTGAATCCCAACAAGCATTATCCAATGCTGATGTCAAAAGAGAAGGCGACAGACCATGTGATGAAGGCGGTTCATAAAAAGAAGCGCGTTTACACCTTTGACTGGAGATTCCGTCTCGTCGTAGGGATATGGAAAATGATTCCCCGTTTTGTTTGGGAGCGCCTCACTTGGGTACAAAACTAGAAGTCATATAGAATTAGAATTCAAAACGTTCCACCTTCATCTGGCCACATTGGCGCATCATGGGAGAGTATTTCTTGAACTCCGGCATGGCGGAATGCTTGTCGAGCGACGCTTGGTCTGCCCATGTCTCGCAGATCAAAAACACATCCTGTCGGGTGGCACTCTGGAACACATCGTAGGCGATGCATCCGTCATGTTTCTGCGAGTACTCGGTAAGGGCTACCGCGGCTTGCAGCGCGGTCTTGAACTGTTCACCGTCATTGGCCTGGAAAAAGCAATTTAATCGTATCATTTCAAGTTTTATTTGTTAATCACAATAAAGTCACAATTCCCCCTGCAACCAGCGCAGCGGGAATGCCTAGCAGCATCCCGATAAGGGCGCCTTTGATGTGGAACCAATAGTCATGGTAGGCATCGGTCATGTCCTCTGTACCAGGGATGACGAAATGCTTGTCGTGGCAAAACCATAGGCAGTCGAGCACCAGCGCATCGAACCAATTGACCACCACCCATAAGGCGTAAGCTATAAATGCACCGCACCAAAAGGTTTCACAGCCGTTGATATACCTAACCAACAAGCCTAGCAAAACACCAAAGACCATCATGGCCACAATCTTTTTGATGTAGAAAGTCGCCCCTCCTGGACGGTTGCTGGCGTCAACCAAACCTAACTGGTCGCATCGCTCGATGATGGCGGGAGGATAGTTGAAAATAGTCTTGATGGGGTTTCTCGACATCAGGAACACAAACAGCGTGAACAAGGCGCACGCGATGAGGGACTCGATGAAAAAGGTCATTTGTCTATCATTCGATAATTTAAGAATTGTAACAGAAGAATAAAAAATGCATATTTCGGGATGATGTCTGTTTTCTTCTTCATCAAAAGGATTTCCAGAATGTAATACTCCATGGATAATATGGAATCGTGTACTGTAATAATTTGCTGAAGATATCCATTTAGAATCAGATTGAATGCATTTAAGTATTTTTGATTTCAAATACTTTTATTTCTTCTGCCAAAACATCATAAACATAGGCAGGACTTTGGAAATAAAGTCCTGTATTCAGATTGTTAAGAGCGGCATAAGTCTTTGAGTTATAGACAATATCCATTGCCTCACGCATTGAAAGGGAACGCTCTTCCATGAGCCGCGCAATCAACTCGCGGGTCAATGTTTCAACCATGAAAGTTTCTTTTGAGTTCATGCCAATGTTCCTCCCATACGTTTACAGTAGGCTGTCAAGTCTTCCACAGTGTTTTCAAAGGAATAGGTGTGTTCAACGTCATAGAATTTGTCCACGAAGTCAAGACCTTTGTATTGTTGCAGATACCGATAAGCCTGTTGCGTGGTGATATGATGCGCTGTGGCAAACTCTGTTATCAATGCCATGATATAATTGATTTTATCTATGATGGGCTTGCTCATTTGGTTTTTCTTCGATGCAAAAATACAAACATTTCACAAATATGGCAACAAAAATTTTCATTGATAGGTCTTTAGATATAATTACAACCTAACAACCTCTCCAATCTGACAAGTAACTAGTTGGAGCCCGTATTGCTCTGTAGCCTTGCGCTCGTTTTTTCGAGGTTCGTCCCAAGGGTGGTTCGAGAGGCAGAACTTGGAGTGGTGGACGGTGACGAAACGCTTTGCACCAAGTTCAGACACGGCTTTTCCCAATTGCTCGGGCATAGTGTGGATCTGGCTCCAGTTGGTATCGTATTGGCCGTTCTCCATGATGGCAAGGTCAATGTCAGGAAACTGCTCCCCGAAGCGTTTGAAGCGGCTGCTATAGCCCCCGTCGCCAGAGAAAAATACCTTCCTCGATGACGATTCCATAAGCCATGAGGCTGGCATCGTCTTGGATTTCCAAAAGCCTCGCCCTGAAAAATGCTGGGTGGGCAGACAATGGAAGATCAAGCCGTCGGAATCGGCACTTTCATACCAATCCAATTCGATGAGTTGCTGCTTGTCGTAACCCCAGTATTCAAAGCTCTCTCCCACGCCTAAAGGACAGACCACCTTCTTCACTCGGTCTTTCAACTCGGTGACCGTCTGGTAATCCAAGTGGTCCCAATGGTCGTGCGAGATGAGGAGCAAGTCAATTTCATTGGGCATGTCTTTGGGTTTGTAGAGGTCAGTCCCGGGGAAGGCCCGATTGACGAACGAAACGGGCGATCCATTGTAAAACACGGGGTCGGCAAGGATGGTCTTTCCGTCCAAGCGAAGCAAAAAGGAGCTATGCCCGAACCATAGATAGAAATCGCCAGATTCGGGCAAGCAATTCAAGTCAGTCTTGATAATGGATATTTCACCCAGTTTTGGAATCCTGTTCTTCGGCTTTTTCCCAAAGAGGAACTTCCCAAGATTCTTCAGCATGCCACTTTGACCCGTGAACAATGTGGTCGGTTCCTCATTTTGGAACTTTTCGTTCACAAAATGAGGCGACTTTCGGATGCGTTCAAGGCGCTCACCACGAGCGGTCCGTCCAAATTGTTTGATAAGGTCAGCTGGCTTCACTTATTTGTCAATGCTGACAATGGTGTATTTCCTGGTTCCCAGTCCGATGGCTTCAGCGTGCTCGATGGTGTGGGTGCCGTGTTGCTTGTCGATGCGGCTGAGCAGGTCGGTGGGGTCGTTGGTGGCGGTCACCTGCTGGTTGTTGATGATGTCGACGCAGGCTTGGTCGAGGGCAACGGGGTCGGTGCTAGCAAGGATGCCGTAGTCCTCAAGCTTCACGGGGGCGGGATGGTCGACGCAGTCGCAGTCGATGCTCATGTTGTTCATCACGCTGATGTAGATGATGCCCTGCCTCTTTTGGAAGTAGTTCGTCACTGCTTGAGCCGCTGCTGCCATGCTTTCAAGGAAGCCGTCCTGGTCGCCGATGTATTCGGGTGTCCAAAGCTTTGCCATGTCGAGTTTTTCCATCTTTCCCGAAGAGTGGATATAAGCCTTACCGTTGCTGCTGGCGCAACCGATGCTGAGGTTCTTCAACGCGCCGCCGTAACCACCCATCGGGTGACCCTTGAAGTGGTTGAGGGCAATCATGAAGTCGTAGTTGGCCATGTGTCCACCCACGATGTCGTACTTGATGTGCCTTTGGTCCTTCACAGGAATGCGGATTTCATCGTACTCGTCCATGATATCGACAGGGAAGTAGTCAGTGAAACCGTGCCTGCGGATGACTTCCCAGTGAACGGCCGAGTTGTTGCGCTCGTCCTTCTCGTCACCAGGACCATTACCGTAGGCGGTGTTGCACTCCACGATGGTGCCATCTACTTCATGCACAAGGTCTTTGATGAGTTCGGGCTTCAGGTAGTTGGGGTTACTCCCCTCCCCTGTCGAGATTTTCACGGCCACGCGGCCTTTGGCTTCTAAGCCCAAAGCCTTGTAGATGTTCACCAAAGCTTCAGGGCTGATGTTACGAGTCAGATAGACTTTTGCTGTGTTTTCCATATTCGTATTAGTTTGATTGTTTTGATTGTCTTCAGGTTGGTTGTTGGTGCAGGCAGCAAAGGCCAAAGCACACAAAAGGGTTATTGCTAATTTCTTCATTGTTTTGTTGTTAAGTTGATTAGTTATAGTTCTTCGATGGCATTTTAGGTGCAATAACAAAGATCAAAGCACCGCAGCAATCTTTCTAATTCCTTTCAACACATCGGCCACCGACTTGTCCTTACGTGTGGTCTGCATATTGTATTTCATTTGAAGATACATCAAAGCATCGGCAGGGATATCGAGTGCCGCCTCAAACATAAGCGCTGTCTTGGCTGTCAGTGAACGACGGCCATTCAGTATCTCGTTGACTACCGAGTAAGTAAGACCTATGCTTTTGGCAAGTTGGCGTTGAGTGATGCCGCGTGCCTCTATTTCGTCTTTCAACACCTCTCCTGGATGTGTGGGGAATGCACCATAGCCCAGATTTCCCATAATTCTTTTTATTTATAATGGTTCGACAATTCTATAATGTTGCAAATGGTAATGCTTTTTCCTGGTTCCTCTGACGATACAAACTCTATCCGATATTGATCATTAACACGCACCGACTCTAGACCTGCCTTGTCTCCAGTTAGTTTCTCATAATGCAAAGCATTAAAGCGGTAGAGATCTGTCACTTTGTCAACAGAATCGAGAATATCAACCACACGGATATATTTCTTTACTATTTGCGGCTGATAACGATGTTGCTTGTCGTTGGTCTTGCCATCATAATAAAGCTCCCGCAGGTAATCTTTCTCGAATTGTATTTCCATGCTGCAACAAATAATCGGTGCAAAAATAATACATTTTTCAATAGTTCGCAATTTTTGCGAATTTTTTTTCTACAATACAACTGAAATATCCTGTGAATACTTTGAAAGAGAATTATGTTTTGAGGCTTATTTCATTCCCGCCAATGGGTTGACATCAATCAGTTTCAGACTTTTCACCATTTGGGCCGTGCCTTCCTTATATTTCTTGAAATGGGCGGTCTGGATATGGCTTTGGTAGGCCTCTTGGTTGGCGTAGATTTCGAGGATGTAAATCTTGCAAGGGTCTTCCTTGGTTTGCATCGAGAAGAGGGTCAGCACACCAGGCTCCACCTTTACAGAAGTCTCGCCGACTTCTTTGGCAAAGGCCATATATTCTTCCAAATACTCGGGCACCACTTCGATTTCGGCAAGGCGGACGATGCGTTCTCCGTATTGCCGCAATGGTAGGTTCTCGCCAAAAAGGCGTCGGGCGTTGTCGGTGAATACATCCTGCGGATTCAGTCCGTGCGAGGCGAGACGGCTTTCCAAAGCCTGCTTCCCGCTGATGAGCACGGGTTCGGCCACATACGGATAGTCGCTGCCATAAAGGATGTGGTCTGGCGTGGTGATGGTCAGTAGGGCATCGAGGACTTCGTCGGTCGGCGCGCCTGCAAGGTCGTAATAGAGGTGTGATAGGTTGGCCTCGACATCTACTGGCTGCATTATGCCTTGTTTCACCATTACGGGCAGTAGCGAACGGAAACGCGGTAAGGCATTGGGCAGGAAAGAGCCGCAATGCGGCACCACGACTTTCAGATGTGGATAGCGCACCAATACATCGTGTGCTACCATGTTGAGCACCGCGCGCGTGGTTTCGACCAAGTATTCATAACTGGCCAACGGCACATCGGCAATCAGTTGCGCATTGACCGCCGAGGGTTTGTGGGGATGCAGAATGACAACGGCGTTCTGTTGGTCGAGATAGGCCATCAGCGTGTCCAAAGCGGGGTCACCGAGGTATTGTCCGTAGCTGTTGGTGGCTAACTTGATGCCATCTGCACCCAAGAACTCCAAGGCATAGCGAGCTTCATCTAAAGCGTGTGGCACATCGGGCAAAGGCAAGGCGGCACAAAATAGGAAACGTCCGGGATAGCGTGCCTTGAGTGCAGCGCACTCTTCATTGTAGCTACGGCAAACCGCTGCCGAAGCCTCTGCATCGCCAAACCAAGGCTGTGGCGCGGGCATGGTCAGCACAGAGGTCTGTATGCCAGCCCTGTCCATAAAGGCGATATGTTGTTCCGCATCCCAAGCGGGGATGGGAAAACCTTCGTCCATCTCGGCATCATTGGCCTTGATGTAATCGAGGTAACCTTTCGTGATGGCGTGGCTGTGGAGGTCGATTTGGGCCGTGGATGGCAATGCTGAAAGGGTCATAAAGGCTAAAATAATAAAGAGGTTTCGTATGGACATTATTGCAAAAGAATTGATGTTCACAAAGATAAAGACAATTGCTCGGGCTGTTTCTGAGGTTGCAATGAATATTTATTAGTCTTTCCTTTTTTATTAATCTGAATCCCATCTAATTTGGATAGCCGTTGTGAGAGTTTCTGGCTGTTATAATCTGAAAGATGCAGTATTTCAATGATTTGTTTTGCTGTATATTCGCCATTATTCAACAACTCAATTATTCTCTCGTCAAGAGTGTCGTACGAAAGAGTTGATTCAGCCATAACTGAACTTTCAATGCCAAACAGCTCATACTCTGCTTTTTGTTGAATTAGGTTGCCATCCATATCTACGGCTTCAGCACCCATATTAATCAAAGTCATGTTTGCACATTTCTCATTTTTTTCGGGCATTCTGACATAAACAATTCTTCCCTTTTTCAAGCCGTCTGTCACTCCGCTCCAAGTGCCACCTTTGTCGTCCGACTGAGCTGCATATATTTCAGAGGCGAGTCCATAGATAATGGAATTCCTTGCCATAGCCAAGTCGACACTCCAAGGTGATTTAGGATGAAAAACACTCAATACCAAAACATCTCCTTCTATGATTTGTCTATAGTATTTTTTCATACCACTGGCAAATGTCGTAATACCTTGTGGCAAAACGATGATACTTTGTCCCTTGTAATTAAGCGTAGAATCGAGTGCTTGTTTGTCAACTCCTTTGGCGAAACCACTCACCACCACCTTATACTCTGAAGATGCTTTTTTGGCTACATTGTCTGTGAATTGCAAAGATCTGTCATTGGCATTTCTGGAACCGACAATTGCGATAGCCTTTTCCTGAAGAATCTGCTTGTTGCCTTTAGTATAAAGAATAATCGGAGCATTGTATTTCAAGTTGGTTTTTAGCGTCTGTGAATATTCATTTGAAGTTATTGGAATAATGCTATAACCCTGATTTAAAAGCTCTTCAACCAAAAAGGCATAGTTTGCCAACTCATTTTTTGTTTGCATCAACAAATTATGCTCTTCTTGCTTTAATTCCATTCCCAGAAAATTCTCTGATTCAAAGAAATCAGCAATGGTTTTACCGTGATTAAAACAATAAACGATAATCTCGTTTTTCCTTTTTGTCCAAATGGTCGGGGTATGCGCCAAGGCTACCCAATAAGTCAATTCGTTTTCCATCATATATCTCCTCCTACGGTTTTTGCGATGGCTACTGGAACGATTGTTTCCGCGCCCATTGCAGTTAGCATTTTACCTATTTCTTTCATAGTTGCTCCGCTGTCATAGATGTCATCCAACAAAATGATTCTCTTTCCATTGATTTCTTCTGGTGACAAATACGAAAAAGCATCTTTGATATTGTCCTGTTTCAGCCATCCATTTTGAAATACTTTTTGTTCGCTTGTCTGTCTGGATTTTACCAATTTATGCGAAATGGGTACTTTGATGACAGATGCAAACTTGACAGCAAAATTCTTGACAAGGTCACCGGAATGTGTCGGGGGAACATATAGTACCCAATCGAATCTTGTATTACCAAAAGTCTTTCGGAAAGCCTTTAATGTGAGTCGCAACAGAAAATCAGGGAAGTCGCCTCCGTTTTCATATTTTGAGCGATGCAAAGCACTTCCAACATTTGAAACGCCATAATATGAAGCTGCAACGCCATTGACAATATGAGATTTTCTGACTAAATGGCTCTCTAACAACGGTTCTACAAACTCTCTTTCATCAGGAGAAAAACAATCCCAATCGATTACACGACTAAATGAACCGAATAATTGATCATTTTTATAAATGTCAATTTTATTATCAAAAGGGATATTGATAGACCATTTGATGTTAGAGGGTTTATGAGTCTTTGATGATGTTTCTGAAACCTCTAATACGGGAAAATAGTTTTCTCTAAAATCAGAAAGATTCTTTTGCCATTTATCAGTAAACGCAACAGTCAGTTTTTCTAAATTGGTGTTGTCGCAATTGGAATAGTTTACATTGTTGTCATCATCCAAAAACTTACAAAGGTATTCCATTCGCGGCTTGGTAGTATTGACATAACCCATCATGGCATCCAAATCCTTAAGTTTGGCAATTCTTAAATCTTCAAAAGATTGTGTGTCTAATTCTTTGGCACCAAATTGATATTCCAAAATCTTGTTTCTACCATTTACCACTTCTCTTACGATTCCCTGATCAATCAAATCGGCTTTGATGACTCGAATTTGTGTTTGTTTCAAATTCGTAGCTTTCATCAAACCTCTTTCAGTGAGTGGTTCTTGTTTTAATGCTTCAATGGCTTTCAAATACTTTTCCTTTGATGGTCTTGCTCCATCAATGAAGGCTATGGGCAACTTGTAATCTTCCGCAATGCCATTTTCATCTTTTGATTCGTTGTAGAACAAGATGATTGTGGTCGGTTTCCCGTCTCTTCCAGCACGACCTATTTCCTGATAATAGTGGATTGGTGAAGCGGGAATTTGGGTGTGAATGATGAAACGGATGTCGGGCTTGTCGATTCCCATTCCCAGTGCATTGGTGGAAACAACGCATTTGTATCTGTTTTGCATCAATCCGTTTTCAATATCTTTTCTTGTATCCGCATCGTGCCCAGCATTATAGTTGATGGCATTTATGCCATTGGCAACCAACCATTTCGCATAAATCTCTGTATCGACCCTTGTACCTGTATAGATTAATCCAGTCCCTTCAATATGGTTTAGGTTTTGCGCAAGCCAGACTAATTTTTCGTCTTCCGAATGGACTTTTATCACATATAACCTGAAATTGTCACGAATAAGGAGTCCTCTGATAGTGGTCAACTTACCGCCAATTTGTTGCTCAATATCTTGTTGTACACGCTTTGTGGCTGTCGCAGTAGTAGCCAAAACTGGCAGACTTTGAGGAAGCAGTTTCACAAGATTGATAATACGACGGAAGGCGGGACGGAAATCGTGTCCCCAAACTGAAATGGTATGGGCTTCGTCAATTACAACCATAGATAAGTTCATCTTCCTGGTCGCTTCAATCCACTCCATATTCTCTTGACGCTCCGGCGCTATATATAGAATCTTGACTTTGCCGTTAAGTGCGTCTTGTATGGTTGAGGAATTTTCCTCCGGTGATTGCTCGGAATTGATGTATCTTGCGGAAACACCTTTGTTGTTCAATGCTTTCACCTGATCTCTCATCAAGGCTATCAAAGGTGAAAAGATGACAGTAACACCCGAAAACTGGGTGGCGGAAAACTGGTAGCAAAGTGATTTGCCAAAGCCAGTGCGTTGAATCATCAAAATGCGCTCACCATTGAGGAGACGCCGAATAGCTTCCCATTGCTCATCATAGAAATGATCCAGTCCGAAAACCCTTTTTAGTTTTATCTCGGCGTCTTCTCTATTCATGGCGAACAATAATTTTCAATTGCAAAAATACACTTTTCTGTTTTTCATACAAAAGTGTGATGATCCATTGTTTAGCTTGGTTGCTGCAAGTTTATCACTTCAGTTTCAAGCCATCCTTGAAGGCCTCGCCAACGCGTTTCGAGACTTGGTAATAGCCGTGCGTGTAGGGGTCGAAAGTGATGGCCTGCAGGGCTTCGATATCAACCTTGCCGTCCTTCATCTTGTCGGCCTCGACGGAGGTCTGCAGCACCTTTCCGATGACGCCAAGACCTGTATCGTCGCTTTGGTATTCGATGAACTCACACTCCATGGCGATAGGCAACTCGTTGATGATGGGTGCGTCCACCAATGAGGATTTGGTCGCAGTGAGACCACTCTTGGCGAACTTGTCCTTTTCGGTCTTGCCCGACACGACGCCGAAATAGTCGGCTTCCACCACATGGGCGGCATCGGCGATATGGACGACAAAGCCCTTGCGTTGTTTGATGTTCTCCACGGTCTTATGGGTTTCGGTCAGGTTGAGGGCTACGCGGTCGCGGTCGAGCATGGTACCCCAAGCGGCGTTCATCACGTCAATAGTTCCGTCTTCGTTATAGGTGGCCACGAGCAAAACGGGCATTGGGAAGATGGCTTCTGTAACTTTAATGGGTTGTTTCATTGGGTAATAATGTTTTATGGGTTATACAATGGTTTAACGATGGCAAAGATAGGGAAATCCCTTGAAATAATTGTTGTTTCTGTCCTCGGTTATTATCAATAAGTTCCAAAACGGAACATATTGCCCTTGGCTGCAAAAAGAAAATCCTTCATTCCTCTTGCGGTTTTAAGGAAAGTTTGTATTTTTGCAGGCAGTTGGTCGCGGCAACGGATTGAAAAACCAGTGGACTATCAAGACGTAAGGGGCGGGCTTAGGCATGTTCCCCCCGTGATAACACAGACTAGCCCCTCTCATCGGAGGGGCTTTCCGTTTCCCTTTTACGGAAAGACTTGAAAGCCAAACTTTTGTTTTTTCCGTTTCTGATTTCTTCAACATATACGTATTGGTAGCCTATCTTTTTCATATACAATATCACGTTTTTTTCGCGTGAAGCCGTTTTTGAAGGAGAAAAACTCACCTTGTCCCTGTTTCTGATAATGAAAGGTATCAACATGTAGTCCTCTAACGACAAAGGTGTACGGTCGCCGCTTTTATTCCCATGTCGGTTTTGAGAATATTGTATTCCGGATGTTTCAATTACATGTTTATATCCTTTCAAGTTAATGTTGTGCTGAGCGGCAAGTTCCATCAATTCATCATCAATAGTATCATCAATAATACAAAACTTGTAGTCGCATTTGGTTCCGATTAGTTCTACTAATTCTGAAAATGGAATCTTTGAAGGATGCTCTTTGTCGAACGGGTTCTTTTTAGCCATAATGAGTAAATTTAAATTATGCCGCAAAGATGCAAACCTTGTCAAGACCTACCCGTTGAATAAACGTTTGTAGTCGACAGCAGTCGTTTGTTGTCGTTTGTTGTCGGATATATTATTGGAAACGAGGTTTTTAAAAACAATTATATCATCTAAATACTCCTATCCATTATTCGTATAAACAAACTATTTCAACGCTTGCATCAACTCCCGCTCAAAAATGCTGCGCTCGACGATGCGGTAATGCGGGTGATAGGCCTCGTTATAGCGGTGGCTGTGGTGCACAGCTTGGTTGTTTCGGGCAGCTTCGGTCAGCATGGGAAGGTCGGTCTCAAAACCTTCGATTTCCATCTTGTTGGCTTGAATGATGCTGACTATGGCTTCCCATTTCTCCATCCAACTGACGGTCGGCTCCTGCCACAAATTGGCACTTCTGACGAAGGCATCCAAGAGTTGTTCGGCGGTAATCAGGCTGTCGGCGACGGCGGAGAGATAGACGCGAATGTAATCGCCTTGACTGCCGGTAGGCTCAAAATAAGGCGATTGGGTTTTGCCCATTTCCGATAGTTCGCGCATCAGATAGCGTCTCGCTGAGGCTGTGTCGCTGATGATATGGCCCGGACCGAAATGCTCTTGGTAGAAACTCTTGTAGATGTCCTGCAAAGTGGATTCGGGATAAGTCGCCAACTGCCTCTCGATGGCCGAGCGCACCGCTATCGTGTCGATGGATTGCCCGAAGAGGCTGAACGAACAGGCCAAGGCTAATATCAGTAAAAGCTTTCTCATTGCGCCTTTATGATTGTTTCCGCCATCCGTTTCCCAGCATAGAAGGCCTTTTGTAGGTCTTCTTCCCAATGCTCCTCACGATACTTGCGTTTGGCTTCCTCAGAGAATCCTCCCAACTCGAAATTGGCGTAGTTCTTCACTTGGTAGGTGTTGTTGGCAAACAGTTTTTCCGGTTGTCCGAGGGCTTTGGCGATGCAATGCTCCATGGTACCGTAGCCATTGCAGTTGCTGCCGCCCACACCACCGTTTTGCGTTTCCACCAGCACCACGGGCATCCGCTTCGGGGCGGTGATGCTGTAGTCGTTGTAGGAGAGCCAGGGGAAAGCCAAACGCTCCAAAAAAGCCCGCATCTGGCCGGTAATCTCGCCGAAATAGTTGGGCGAACCTAATACCAAGCCGTCAGCTTGCGCAATCTCCTCTAAGACAGGAGTCAAGGCATCCTTGTATTTGCACACTTGCGAGGCTTTGCCCTTGATTTTGCAGGCCATGCACGACATGCAGCCTTTGTAGTCGAGGGTATAGAGGCGAATGGTCTTCACCTCGATTTCGTTGCTGACGGAACTGGCTCCTTCAGCAAATTTCTTGAGCATGGAGGCCGTGTTGAATGTTGCTCGCGGGCCTCCGTCGATGATGATGATTTTTTTCATTTAAGTAACTGTTCAAAATTAAACTGCATTATTCTTTGACTTCGGGACTTCGGGACACGGGACTTCGAGTATTTGTTCGACTCGCAGTCCCGCAGTCTCGGAGTCTCGCAGTCTATTATGTAAACTAAATTTGCTCATCTACTTATGATGTGGTATTTGTGAAAATGCAAAAATAGGGAATTTCGTCGAAACGCAAAAAAGTATATTATTCCGTAAAAAACTTACGGCAATTAAGAAATTTTGTCTATATTTGCACCGTATTTCAAACAAAAAGTGTCATGTTAGTCAAATTTGCCGTAAAAAACTTTCGAGGATTTGCTGAAAGGATAGAATGGGACTTGTCGCATCCAAGCAATTATGAGTTCAACAAAAACGCCGTAAAAGATGGCATTATCAAGAATGGTATTGTCTATGGCCCCAATGGTTCAGGGAAGTCAAACTTTGCTTTGGCTGTCTTTGACATTGAGAATCATCTTTCCTCGAAATGGAAAAAAACCGATTATTATTCCAACTTCGTCTATGCGGGCAATCCCAAAGCTCCGGTGGAATTTGAGTACGTCTTCAAGTTTGGCGATGACCTTTTAGAATACCATTATTCAAAGAACTCGGCCGGACTGCTTGTTGCGGAATCGTTAGTGGTAAATCACAAATTGGTGTTCAAGAAAGATGCCGCTTTTTTCGAAATGGATGACGAACAATTCAAGATTGACAGCACGGTCAAAGAAAACTTTAAGCAGAATGTGAATAGCGTTTCTGTCATCAACTTCATCACGGCTTCCTATCCCTTGCCGCAAGAGCATTATATTGTCAAGTTGATGCTGTTTGTCAATTCCATGCTGTGGTTCAAGAACTTGGACAGCCGTGAGTTTATTGGCCTTGAAACTGCCAGCTTTGGTTTGGAGGAGTTTATCATCCAAAACAACTGCGTCGATGACTTCTCCCAATTCCTGGCCAAGGTGAGCGAACAGGAATTCAAGTTTGCCGCTCCCAAAGAAGGCGACAAGATTTTGTTTTGCGAAATAGGAGGCAACGCAACACCTTTCTTGTCCATTGCTTCAACAGGGACAAAAGCCTTGGAATTGCTCTATGTGTGGATCAAGCGGATGTCGGTTGCTTCGTTTGTCTTTATTGATGAATTTGACGCTTTCTATCATTTCAAGTTGTCGTTTGAAGTATGCAAGCTGCTGTTCAACATGGATTGCCAAGTCTTCACTTCATCGCACAACACTTATTTAATGACGAATGACCTTTTGCGTCCCGATTGCAACTTCATTTTGCAAAACAACAAAATCAAGCCGCTTCAGGCTTGCACCGAGAAAGAGTTGAGGTTTGGACATAACATTGAGAAAATCTATAGAGCCAATGCGTTCCATGTCGAGTAGCGAGTTACATCTTTTTGTGTTTGAGGGTGTTCGGGCTGAATCCAAATATGTGGACAAGCTGGAGCAGAATTTCCTTGGCAAAAGGATTTCGGTGAAATGTGTCTATGATGCAGAGATTTACCAGTTGTACAAGCAATTGAAAGCCGAGGAATTTGCTTTCGATATGGTGAATCTTCTCAAAGAACGCAGCAAGGAAAACGCAGAACTCTTGCGCGATTACACCCGCGATAGTTTTGCATACATCTACTTGTTCTTTGACTATGATGCACACTCAACCTTGGCCGACGATGACAAACTCATGGAGATGCTTATATTCTTCAACAACGAAACTGAAAACGGACTGCTCTATGTCAGTTATCCTATGTTGGAGGCCATTCGCCATTACAAGGACATGGAAAGTTTCAAGAACCTTACCGTCAAATGCAAACGCTCCAATTGTCCGTACAAAGACGACTGCAAGGATGTGGAAGCCTGCATGAACGAACCGCATTACAAGACCGTTTCGGCAGCGGAATGTCTTCCACAACTGACCAACCTCAACAAATACACCAAGGAAGTCTGGCAAGAACTCATTCGTGCGCATCTATCCAAAATGAATTATCTGGTAAATGAAGTTTTTGACCTGCCTACCAAGTTGGAGACACAAAACACCATTTTCGCGAAACAATTGGAAAAACACATCAACCACAAATGTCCCGAAGTGGCCGTATTAAGCGCGTTTCCTGTTTATGTGTTGGATTATTATGGGGTTGAGGGGGTGAAGAGAAAGTTGGAGGAATAAAAAAGTAAGGACACACCTATCAGACAGTCAATTATTTCATAGTGAAATTATCAAGATAGTTGATTCCCAGGTCGTTGGCAATTTGCTTGTTAGCTTTTGACATTGGACCTGCGATTACCAGCAATACTTCATTATCATAATTATCATTATCTAATACTCGTGAAGCATCCATTATCGATTGATATTTAATGCATTGAAAAATACCTCTTAACACATCTCCTTCTGGTGAAACAGAAGGTTTTACTTCGACAGCAACATGCGTTTTGTTTTGGCATTCAAAATATATGTCAAGTCTGTCACCCGATATTAGGTCATACTCCATTTGAGCTTTCTTGATATTCTTTAAACCTATGCTTTCTGGATGATTTGCAATATACTCTTTAATGGACTTATGTTCTTTTCCCTCTCCTCCATAACCATGAATTTCAGTTTTTATTTTCAAAACAGTTTGACTATCAAGTACACGGGCTGGTTCAAGACCTAAAGCTTTTAACACCCATGTCCAATCGTATTGATGAGCATCAAAGTTTAACTTGCGAACTTCTCCTTTTTTTGATTCAGGAGAGAGATCGCTGTAGTTCTTAATAACATAATCAAAACCATCACTTGGCAACCCTGTTCCCTTGTTTTGAACTAGTCCATTTAATGTAGGTATATCATTTCTTCCAGACTTTTCTTTTAATTCATCAAGTAGATCTTGTATTATTCCCATCACACCTCCAATTTGATTGGTCCTATGACCAACAGCGGTTGATAAATGTGAATAATAATGTGTTTTGTCCCATGAACTTTGTGCCCATCTAATAAGCACAGGAATCATTCGCATTGCCCATTCTTTATTTGTTGCCATAATTCATAGTATTATATCATTTCAAACATCGTCCTCAATCACTTTAATAACCTTCGCCGGCACACCGCCCACTAAAGTGTTATCAGGAACGTCTTTGTTAATCACGGCTCCAGCCGCTACCACCACATTGTTGCCAATGGTTACACCGGGAAGGATGGTGACGTTGCCGCCAATCCACACGTCGTTGCCGATGCGCACGGGCTTGGCCAAGGCGTGATACTCCCTGCGACCTTTGGGCGAAAGCGGATGCCCGACGGTGGTAATCAGCGTGTTCGGGCCAATCATCACATAGTTGCCGATATAGACCTCGCGGATGTCGAGGATGGTGAGGTTGTGGTTGCCGGTGAAGTCGTCGCCGATGAAGATGTTCTTGCCACGGTCGCAGTTGAAGGTCTTGGCAATCCACACGCGCTCGCCCACAGCGCCCAGCATCTGCTGCAGGTGACGGTACTGCGCCATGTAGTCGCGCCCGTCGATGGCGTTGAAGATCTCGCATTGTCGGATGGCCTCGGTCTTGAGGGCAATCAGCTCCTCATCGGCATACGAATACTCTATTCCAGCGTTGCATTTTTCTAGATTCGTCATAGTGTTATTTTTGAGTCAGCGATTTGTAAGCTTCATACCAGTCACTTTCAGTATAGCTGTCGTCATATACCGAGTTAACGGGGCCCAGCGTGCCATACATGGTGTCTTCGAAACGAAAAAGCAGCTTCCCAGTTCGGATCAGACATTCGTTGTCGTAGTCATCGGCGAACGACCCCAATCGATTGAAGACTTCTCCAGTGATTTCATAGAGTTCACGCGTTTGTCCTTCTCGGCTGGTGCAAACGATACGGCCCAAGTATTTGTTGTGTTTTTGGTCAAAACAGGCTTTCCAGCAGTTCCCTTCTTTTAGTTTTTTCATGCTGTGCAAATTCAGTGGGTTTCATGTGTGACTGTTTACTTAATCTATATTGACAATGGTATATTTCCGCGTTCCAAGTCCAATCTGTTCGGCGTATTCCACGATATGGGTGCCGTGTTTTTTGTTGATGCGATCTTGCAGCGGCTTGGCGTCGTCGCCTTGGCTGCTGACATAGTTGAACACGAGGTCGAGGCAGGCTTGGTCAAGGGCCACGGGGTCGGTGGAGGCCAAAATGCCGATGTCCTTGATGCGCGGTGCGGCAGGATGTCCGTCGCAATCGCAGTCCACCGACATGTTGTTCATCACATTGATGTACACGATATCCTTGCCTTCCTGCTTGAAATAGTCGTGTACGGCCTGTGCCGCGGCTGCCATCGACTCAAGGAAAGCATCTTGGTTGGCAATCGTCCAATGCGTCTGGCTTTTGCCTGCGGAATGGATGTAGAGTTTCCCGGCACTCGATGCCACGCCAATCGACTGGTTCTTCAGCACGCCGCCAAAGCCGCCCATGGCGTGACCTTTGAAATGGGCTAAATTAATCATGAAGTCGTAGTTCTGCAAGTGTGAGCCGACGATGTCGTATTGCAAGTGTTTGGTGTCCTTGACGGGTAGCTGCATTTCGCCCTCCTCGTCCATGATGTCGACGGTGGCAATGTCGTTGTAGCCGCGTTCAGCGATAGCCTTACGGTGCTTTTCGGTGTTGCCACGGTTGCCGCCGTAAGCCGTGTTGCACTCCACAAGGGTACCATTCACTTTTTGCACTAGGTTTTTAATCAGCTCGGGACGCAGGTGGTTGCTCTTCGATGATTCGCCAGTGGAGATTTTCACTGCCACGCGACCTTGAGCCTCCACGCCCAAGGCTTCATAGATGCGCACCAAACCTTCAGGGCTGATGTCGGTGGTCATATAAACCGTTGCGGCTTCACCTTCAGTCGTGGGTGGTGCAGGTTGATGTGTTTGTGCTTGGCACGAAGCCATTCCTAAAGTGCAAATCAGTGCCATAATGATAGTTGTTTTAGTCATTTTATTGTTGTTTTAATTGACGTTCGCAAAAAGTCACATGTACCGTGTCGCCAAAACTCTTGCCAATCTGTTTGCGGATGTCCTTCCGCAAGCCTATGATGAAGCAAGGCGTCCCCATCTTGACGATCTGCCCGTCGTAAGTCACGCCATCAAAGGTGGCATGAACCGCCAAGCGTCCTTTCCCGAAGAGCGCCTTGATGTCGAAAGGCACCTCCACGTATGCGGCATCCATATCCTCGTTTTGCAGGATGATGGCATCAAATTCATACAGCGCATCATTGGCGACATTGGGATTTTCTGTGGATTTGTTGTTCATGGGTTTATGAGATTTCGTCTTTTATGATTCCTTTTTTATAGCATACTGTCAATAAACTGCCGGAAATGCAGTATCTGCGCACTGCGCGAAGGGTTGAAAAGCAAATGTTCGAAGTCTTTCTGCTTCTGCACGAGGTCCACAGTGTCAAGTTTGTCGTTTATGGCTTTTCTCAATGCTTCTGGGTCGCCAATTCCGCAACGTTGACGGAGGAAATCGTAGTCGGGTTGGACTTGTTGCCAGAGGAAAATGGTGTCGTAGAAGTCGCGGCCTTTGGCACGAGCCAGCAGTGCAGCAAGTTTCATTGAGAGCATGGTGCTTTTGGAAGGGACGGTCACGGGAAAGAAGAAACCGTTCCGACTGACCATCGCGGTCTGCGGGGTATAATTCACGCCTTGGTCTTGGGCTTCAATCTTCATCAAAAACCTTTCCTCCCGATGACCGGTAAGATTCATGTCGAATAGTAGTTCTGGGAAGTAGATATTGCGGCGGTAGGCCGTCAGTCGGGGATTCTCTTTGTCCCGCAATTCTACTTGCAAACCATTGAGTCTTAGGTATTCAACAAGCGCATCAGTCATTGAAATAAACTCCTCCGCACTCAGTTGCTTGCAATCGAAATCCAAATCTTCGGAGAAGCGGTCCAACCCAAGGATAAGGCGCAGGTTGGTACCACCGATAAACACTATTTTCGTCGCGTAGGGTGATTGCGACAGGTGTTCCAAAGCCAGCAACTCGATGTATTCCTTCAGGATATGCTTGTGGAATGACGCATTCGCTGCAATTTGTGGTGGATAATAAACCAATATGGACTGCAAGTCAATCATTCAGAATAGGTTTTAATCAACAATTTCACACGTTCTTGTAACGCCTTGTTGCCACTCTGTTCGGCAAACGACATCAGACGTTCTTTGTCGAGTTCCTCACGCATCCACCACTCATCGAAACGTAGTTCAAGCAAGGCTTCAGCGGCATTGTATTGTGGGTAGAGATACAGCAGGTCAACGATGGCTTTCTCTGGATAGGCAAGCAGGTAACTGCCCTGCAGTGATAGGGGCATTTGGCGGAAGCCGAAGAAAAGTACGGGCTTTACCGTCTGGTAACTGAAACGGCCGAAGTCGTTGCTGTAGGCTGTGGTTCTGTTGGAGGTCACGCATGTGATGTCGGTCACGGCCTCGGGGATGATGCCATAGAACGATAGGGCATAGTGCAGGCTAATATATGACGGTGTGTAGATGCGCTGCGCCACATACCGTGCCATCTCGGGATTGCCCTTCAAGTCACTGAAAGCATACCAATCCTGCCGCAGTTTTGATAGGTAGCCTCGTTTCACCCAACGTGTGAGATTACTTCTGTCGAACTCCGGGTTCCACGCACGGATTTGATAGACATTAAAGCATCCAATCCCGTGCCACTGTTCCCTAAACTCCAAATAGGTCATCTCTTTTTATTCAAAAGACGCTGCAAAAATACAACTTTTCTTGAATAAAAACACTATTTGTGGTTTTTCTGATGCGTCTTCAGCAGTTTCACCGCCTGCCCGTAAGGACTTGAGGTGACGCTCACGAAGTAGGCCGCCATGTCGGTGGTGTAGGTGTTTTTGTAGTAGCCTTTGGTGAAGAGTTCCTCCTCGGTGAAACTCTCGGCGAGACGGAGCATCTCCTCGTGAGTTTCCTGCAGCAGGCGTTTGGCCTCTTCCAAAGACGTATTTTGGTGCTTCTCCACCAGCATCTTGTCCATCTCGTGGTAGTTCTTGCGGTACTCATCGGGCAGGTAGTCACGCGGGTGACCTTCGCGGATGTTGTTCACAAACTCGCGCATCAGCACCTGCCACTCATAGAGGTGAATCAGCAGGTCGCGGAGGCAGCGGTCGTATTGCCAGCGCACACCACATTTCTTCGGGTCGGCGGCGAAGTCAAAGGGCGCTGATATGGCTTCCTCACTCATCTTGGCTATCTGTTCATTGAGTTTGGCATAGCCGTCGGCCATGGCGGCGAGCAGCTCTTGTTTGTTGGATGGATTGGGCATATTGAAAAAGTTATATTTGTAAATTATTGATTACCTTATCGTTACCTTTATAGTCTCGATACCCTTCGCGGTCTCGACCTTGATGAAGTACACACCAGCACCTTGATGGCTTAAGTCGTATTCGTAGTTGTCGCCATCGGCGGAGCTTTCAAAGACCTTTTCTCCAAGAAGGTTGAAAATGCAGATGTTCTTGATGTTTTCAGCCTCAATCTTAATCATTCCCTCAGTAGGATTGGGGTAAACGGCAGTAACAATGCTACCAATTTCCGAAACTACACTGCAATCTTCGATAAACTCATTGAAGCCATTCAATCCATATTGCTCATACCAACTTGAGTTTTGATAGGCTTCCACACATCCGCAAGGAACGACAAGGATGGGATAGCCGAAGTTTTCAAACACCAAACCACCAAAATCATCACCAAGAACAGGAGGCGTGGTAGCCAAAGTGACCGCTCCCGTAAAGCCGGAGCAATTTCTGAAAGCCATGTCGCCTATATAAGAAACGGATTCCCCTATGGTCAGAGTCCCATCAAGGTTTTCACAATTGAAAAACGCACTGGGCCCAATCGTTTCGACCGAATTGGGAATGATCAAATCGCCAGTCAGGTCATAGCAAAACGCGAAGGCGTTCTCTCCGATGCTAGTCACGGAATTGGGGATTTCAATGGAGGTCAGTCCTTCGATGCCTCTGAAGGCACAATAGCCGATCGATGTGACTGTGTTGGGTATCGTGCTGTTCTTGCATCCTGTAATAAGCTGGTTTGAGCTCGTCTCGATGATGGCGTTGCAGTCGTTTCTTGAGTCATAGACGCTGTTTTCAGGGTCGACGACGATGCCGCTAAAAGCGCAATAGCCAAAGGAGTTGCCACCAAGCGACTGAACGCCGCTCGGAATATATAATGTGCCCGTCATGCCATCGCATGAATTGAAGGCATAATCCTCAATTGTGGTAACAGCACTTCCAATAATCAGGTCTCCATTATAACCGGAGCAATACTGGAATGAGCCATATCCGACAGTAGTCACAGAGTTAGGAATCACCAAATCGCCAGTAAAGCCTTGGCAATAGGCGAAGGCACTTGCCTCGATGGTGGTTACCGTATTGGGGATGGACAGGTTCGTCAAATAGAAGCAATACAAGAATGCGCTTTCGCCAATGGTGGTCACGACATAATCATGCCCTCCGAAACTCACTGATTCCGGGATAATCAAATCACCAGTAGCCTCATAACCGTCGACGTGGCCTATGACTGTCACGGAAACTTGGTCGTCATTGACACGATAAATCAAGTCGCCGACCGTAAATTCCGACGGAGTTGAACCGTAGGTCATAAACAGGCAGGTCGGGTCATAGCTGTTGTTTGCATCATGGAGCGCGCCCAATTGGGTATAGGCTCCAGTATTGGGGTCAATCTGATACAAATTGCCATAAAAAACGCCAAACAATTCGCCCGTCATCATGTCAAAAGACATTTTTAACGGTAAATCAATCGAGTTGATTACGGTCAGTTGTGCATTGGAAAGATTCAACATGCCAAACTCACCCCAAGAACTTATCATATAAGCGTTACCATTCATGTCGATAGCCAAATTGAAGCCATCGTGCGCTATCACGCCATGGTCTTGCATGTTGCTGGGGCTGGCGGGATCGAAGCTTTTCAGGTGCTCTCCTGTAATGACATAAACCAACCCGTCGGCAGGATTGTATGCCATATCATTGAAATAAGGAACATCTTCAACCATCAATTCAGGGTCTTCAATATGATTGTTGGTGGCATCAAATCTAGACCTATAGAGGCAATAGCCGTAAACGTTATTCACACTCCATACATAACCGTCCGCAAAGGTAGCTGTCGATACTGCTGGGATATCGTCCGATGCAATGGACACCGACCCTAAATCCTGCATTGAAAAGGAGACATACTTGTATTCTGCCGGACTGGGAGGCAAGATGTATCCAAACCAGTTGGCGGTTGATGTGGGGCCTTGCGCCTTGGCGAAGCCTGCGAATACGAAGAGTAGCAAAGCCAGATGTAAATACTTTTTCATGATCGTTAAGTTTAGTTTGTGTTGTATTTCTGTTAGGGCGACAAAAATACGAAAAACCTTCATTCATTTTGTAAACTCCACAATAGCGCTCGCCTCGCTACCAATGGCAAGCTCGATGATGAAGCCGTTTTCTATCTCAAAAACTGTTGGAACGAGTACATCGCCAAATTTCGCTGCCACTCGGTATTCCACGCGAAGGCCTTTCACTACGAAATCCTCGGGCAGCAGTTCCATCGCCATACGGATATAGTTGGCGTTATTGACGTGGCGGTTGTAGTCGATATCGGCGCGCATCACCTGAATAGGTGCGAAGGCCTCTCCCCCACCCTTCGGCAGGATGATGCGGCGGTCTTTGTAGTTCATCTCTAATTGCGGCTCGATGAGCAACGAGTTGGCCACGGCATCGTCCACGCGCTTCAGTTTGCCGTTGGCTTTGTCCACAAAGGCGCCCATGCTCCAAGTGCGGTAGCAAGGCTTGCCTTCTGCATCATAGATGAAGGTGTTGCGGAAGCCGAACATGGGCTTCATGCCATACACCGAGGTGGTCACGGTCAGTTCTTCCTTGAAATTGGGCACACGCATGATCTCCACCTGTCTTGAGGCCAGCAGTTGCGCCATGTTCTCGCGTGCGAAGTATTCCTTCACCTGTGGCTCGCTGTCGATCCACATCTCCGAGCAGTCCTGCATCATCTGAAGGGCAGAGAACAATTTAAGTTTGCCCTCGCTGTCGCAGGTGCTGGTAGTTACTTTATAATTAAGGCTGTACATAAATTCTAGTTTTCTGCAAAAATACGTTTTTTTTGCCTATAAGGGCAATATTTCCAGAACTTATCAGTTATTCTATTTACAAAGCCATGATTGATTTTTTCCGAAAATATGTTTCTATCGTCGCCCTCATCCTGATGGGTCTGTTCCTTCTTGACCTTACTTGCACGGCTCAAGAGGATATATTTGTCATGGAACAAACTGAAATCCTGTCTAATATGTCATTCGACGGTGATGAGTTTGACGAGGACGAGGATTCGGAGTTTTTGCTCAATAGTCCATCGGAAGGGTTTCAAAGCAGATGCGAGCTATGCCCAATTTTAACCTTAGGCGCCAAACAAAATGAAAATCTATGCTCGGCGGCTTTGCGTCTTGGACAGGTAAGGCGTTATGCCCCAAGGAAAAACTTGGCTGACAGCCATAACTATATCATCACGAAAAACATAAAAGATGGTGCGGACTTCGGTTCGAACCATCTTTTTTTATCCCATAATTCATTTATTTATCAACTAAAATCTAACTAAAATGAAGAAACTAGCATTGTTTGCAGCATTCATCGCACTGGCTTTCGCAGTGTCATCATGCACAAAAGAAACGCCCACTGGAGGCAACAACAACAGCAGCAACAACCAATGGGAGGCCGAAGGGAACGGTGCTCCCGTCAATGCGATTGACATTGCCACGGACATTGTCACGTTTGTCAACACACATTTCCCCGAAGCAAGCATCCTCAGTTGTAACCAGACCGAACACTATTACCGAGTGATTCTAAGCGACAACACCAAGGTGTATTTTACCCAAGCGTTTGAATGGGTTGAGGTGAACTGCGAGCATTCTTCCATCTATGGCGCTGTGCCAGCGACGCTTGTCCCCGAACAGATTGCAGCCTATGTTACCGCCAACTATCCCAATCAACACATTGATGAAATCGAAAGGGAAAACAATGGCTGGGAGATTGAACTCAGCAATGATGTTGAACTTAAGTTTGATGCCAACTTCAATGTTATCAACAATGGCGGAAACGGTGGCGGAAGCAACAATGAATACCCTGACATCAACACTTTTGTAAGTACTTATTTCTCTCAAACAGAAATTCTTAGCGTCAAAGCGGAAGATGATGAGTACGAAGTGGAACTTGCTGACGGTACAGAGATTTCTTTCAATCTCAACTTCGAATGGACACACATCGACTGTGAAGAGTCCTCCATTTACAGTGCCGTACCCACAGAACTCGTTCCCGAACAGATTACTGCCTATGTAAACACGAACTTCCCCAACCAACAGATCGAACAAATCGAGAGAGAACATTATGGTTGGGAGATTGAACTCAAGAATGGACAGGAAATCAAGTTCGACACCAACTACAATGTCATCGGAAACGGCGGCGGGAATGGTGGCGGAACTCCTTCTGACTATGCAGAAATCAACACTTTTGTGGATACCTATTTCCCTCAAGTTGGCATCCTCAAGGTTGAGGTGGATGAGCATGAATATGAGGTGAAACTGACCGACGGCACTGAAATCACCTTCAACCTCGCCTTCGAATGGAAGAGCATCGACTGCGATGAATCGAGTGTTTATGGTGTCGTTCCTACTGAACTCGTCCCCGAACAGATTTCCACCTATGTTGCCACGAATTACCCCAACCAGCATGTTGACAAAATCGAAAAGAAAACAAACGGTTGGGAAATTGAGTTAAGTAACGGGGTTGAAATTGAATTTGATAGCAACTTCAATGTAATCCATATTGACCACAAATAAGAAGTCAATTTTTTCTTCATAACGAAAGCGGTCAGTGAGCCATCGTTGGCCGCTTTCAAAAATTTACGCGTATGCTCATCGTTATCGCAATTTTAACCCTAATCGCAGGCATCGGGGTATTTTTGGTGGCCTGCAAAATGTTGAGTACCAGTCTTGAAAGTGCAAGCAGCGCGGGCTTGAAGCGGCTGTTCGCCAAGATGGGAAATAACAAATGGCTCGGCGTGGGCATCGGAACGGTGGGCACAGCGGCTATCCAAAGCTCAGGTGCGGTGACGGTGATGGTCATCGGCTTCGTGAACGTGGGCATCATGTCGCTCGCGCAGGCCGCCACAGTCATCTATGGCGCCAACATCGGTACCACGGTCACGGCGCAACTGGTGGCCTTGGGCATGTTTGGCGGCCACGGCATCTCCACAACGGTGCTTTTCTCGGCCTTGGCTGGTATCGGAGCCTTCGTGATGATGTTCTCGAAGCGCGAGAAGTGGAAACAAACCGGCAGCATCCTGGCGGGTTTCGGCTTGCTGTTTGTCGGTCTTGGCATCATGTCGGGCGCCATGGATGAATTCGCCGCCTTGGATTCGGTGAAGCAGTTTTTGGCCACCATCAGTAACCCCTTGCTGATCGTTTTCATTGGCGCTTTGCTCACAGCCATCATCCAGTCATCATCGGTGCTGACATCCATTGCCATCACCATGGTGGTAGCGGGACTGCTCTCGCTCGACCAAGGCATCTTCCTCACGATGGGTTCCAACATCGGTTCGTGCGTGGTGGCGATTCTGGCGGGCATGACCAGTGGCCGAAACGCCAAACGGACGGCCCTTATCCATTTGTTTTTCAATGTGATGGGTGTGGTGCTGTTTTTGCTCATCGCCTTGCTACTTCATCTTTCCACCCAAGGGGATTGGGGCTTCGGTAAGCTGTTTGAGGCTATGTTTCCACACGCACCGCAGGTGCAGCTGGCCATGTTCCATACCGTGTTTAATGTCTGCACTACCTTGGTCGCACTGCCGCTGACCAATGGTCTGGTACGTTTGGTGTGCCGCCTCATTCCCGACCATGCCGATGAGCCTCGCGATGAAAAGTTCCATCTTCATTTTCTTGATGACTCGATGTTGGTGACACCCGCCTTGGCGGTCAGGCAGTTGAAGGCCGAAGTCGAGAACATGGGTACCTTGGCCCACAACAACTTCTGCCGTGCTATCCATATCGTCACCACATTGGATTTCAGCGACTTGGAAAAGTTCAAGAAGACTGAAAACGAACTCAACTTCCTGAACAGTGAGTTGACCCGATATGTGGCGGTGCTTTCAGCAAAATCGCTTAGCCAAACGGATAGTAAGTACCTCAGTTGCAGTGTGAAAAGCGTGAGTGACCTGGAACGCATCGGCGACTATGCCGAAAACATCGTGGAATATGCGGAAAGCCTGCAAACCCAAAATGAAACGTTCTCTGCGCCTGCCGTGCTGGAAATCAAGGAAATGGAGCGGAAGATCACGGCACTCTACCACGAAGTCATGAAAGCCTACCACGACCTTGACTTCACGGCGCTCGAATATGCCTATCAGATTGAGGAACAGATTGATAGCTTTACGGAGACCATGGAATCGCAACACATCCAGCGGCTTGTGGCCGGACAATGCACCCCGCAAGTTGGGGCGGAATACATCTCACTGGCACAAAACGCCGAGCGTGTGGCAGACCATTTCATCAACGTGGGCAAGAGTATTAGGAGCTTCGCTTAGTTGAAGTCAGAGTCGTTTGGGAAGCTCTATGGAATACAGAAAGAATCTGGCTGTGTTGTTTGAAAAAAAGGGATTTAATACAGCAGCCCAAACGTCCACAGCGGAATTGAAATACCATGGCCGTATTCGATGTCATCTTTCACGAGATGACCATTGGGAACATCTTCGATCTGTTTGACGCCCTTTTTCTTCCCTCCGACCTCGAACGTGTGTTCGCCGATGACAAAATCTGAAGTTTTTGATGAGATGACGTCGCTCACGACCCTCGTCTGGTTATAGAAAAAAGTCTCTCTCTGATTCCCGGTATTGACACTGTCTGCACCAAGCACATACATGATATTTGTATTATCCAGATATATTTTCTCCACTTTGCCTAAACTCCGTAAGCCCCCTGTTTCATCGCGCAGCTGGCCTATCATTCCAGCCCGTTCCATATAAAGAAAATAATCAGGTACCACATTGCGACTGACACCTATGGCGTTGGCTATGCTTGAATAATCTGGCTTGAAAGGTACACTTTGTGCCACTATGCTCATCAGTCGGCGCAACTTGCGCCCTGTAGAGACCGAAAGCGAGGCGTATTGCGGGATGTCCGACTCAAGAGTCTGCGTGATGATTTGGTCGAGCCTTGACCTGAAGGCACCTTCTTTGCTGAAAGGATAATAACCGTCTTGCAAATATTGTCGGAACAGCGGTAACGGATGTGGTAAAATGGTATCAACCACCTTGTTGGCGATGACCTCTTCCAAAGTATATTTTGGCATTTTTATGTCGTGGAACATCTCCAGATATTCGCGAAACGAGAGCCCTTGTAGTGTGTACATCACGGCACGACGGCTCAGGTCAGCTTGACCTTTCAGCAAATCGAGCACCGAAGAGCCCGTGAAGACCACATACAATGAAGGATGTCCATCGTAGATGTTTTTCAACTCGGTTGACCAGTTTTCATATTTGTGAATCTCGTCGATATAAAGATGTGTGCCGCCTTCCTTAATCCATTCCGAGGCAACTTCCAAAAGGGTGTGCTGGGCGAAATAACTGTGGTCGGCCGAGACATAAAGAGCCTTTTGGTTGTCTTTTTCAAATAGGATATGCTGCTTCACCAAGGTTGATTTGCCGACTCCGCGTGGACCGACAATTCCGAACATCCGCAGCGACCAGTCAATCTCAGCGTACAGGTATCGCACGAAATCAAGGCTCGTAATCGCCAATTGTTCGCGCATAAAGCCGATTAAAACATCATCAATCATGGTAATTGTATTTGTAACGCTGCTGCAAAATTACAAATAATTCTAAATATGCACTAAAAAAAGTGCAATATTTTTAGTTTTATGCACTAAAAAAAGTGCATTATTATGATTATGGTGATTGATAACGGGTATTTGAGGGCTTGAGTCCGATGGCTTTCGAAACGATTTTTGAATCTGAAATGAGGTTATCGTTTATGCCATTTTACTTGTGAGTCGAACATGTGCCTACCCCCTATAGATGCCTACCCCCGTTTTTCTCGCATATTTTTGTAAATCAACAGACATATTTCAAAAAAAACAGTAATTTTGCAGCGTGACAGTAATAAAACATTCCATGAATTCGAATTTGGGATTACAGGTAAATGCAAATAAGATAGGTGCATTGCTCGAATATATATGCAGCCAGATGCCGCATATTCATTTGCGCAAGTTACTGAAAGTAATATACCTCATGGACGAGAAATCCGTGCAGATGCGAGCCATTCCGCTAACATGGCTTGACTATTATGCATGGAAGAAAGGTCCTGTGGCTCCTAGTGTTTACGAAGTCAAGGATGGCGCTTTTGCAAATTTTGTGACATGTGTCAAAGAAGATGATGACAAATGGCATGTGTCTGCCAACAAGACGAATCCCTACGCTATCGACCAAGATTTGAAGGGCTTTAGCGAATACGAAATGGACATCATCAATAGCGTGATTGCCTATTGTAAGGACAAGTCAGCCGATGACTTGACGGACGAGACGCACAGCGAAGATTCGTTGTGGTCGCAAACGGTGTCGCATCAACATATCACTTTCGATGAGACTGGCCGTTCAGAATACCCGATTTGTCTTAACGACTTGAACGATGCCGAAGGAAAGGAAATCTATGCTGAAGCATTGGATAGCATTATGATGCAGGCTTCTCTTAATTCGGCACTCCATGTTTGAACCCGGCACTGTCACATACGGATTTGCCAAAAACATAAACAATCCCAAATACAAATATGCCATCAGCATATTTAGGGACGAAGATGTGCAGGTTGTCATTCATTTCACGACCAGCCAAAGACGCGCAGGTGTCCCCGACGATCAGATAAAACACGGCATCAACCGTGACGCAGACGGCAAAGTGGTGTCGTATGTGTTTGAACCTGATGTAGAGATTGGTAACGTTCCAACGGGCGGTCGTTTCTGCTTTCCTGAACGTACGGTCATGCAGTTCGACTATGGTTTTCTACGCGGCGATGACTGGAGCTTGCAGCAACAGTTTGATGATTTGGAGGTCAAATGTCATTTGGACCGAGAAGAGTACCTTAATCTGGTCTACGCCATGTATTGCAGCAAGCGCACACCGACCGAATACAAGCCATTTTTGGAAAAGGTGCTTGAGGAAGCATACGGTTCCAACTAAAGGATACAAGTACAAGAGATCTTTACGTCGCGGATAAAGATTATCAAGTCTAATGGCTTTCGAAATGGATTTTGCGTCTGAAATCCCGTTATCGGCGATAAAATTGATGATTTGTCGCCGGTTTTCCTCATTTCGATTTGGTTTTTCCGTTTTTATTGTCGTTTTATCGGATTCATTTTCATTCATTGAAGCTATCAGTTCGAATAACCAAATGCATCTGGCTATAGGCAATTTTATCCGCCCTTTTCTTCGCCCTTTCCAATTTAAATCAAGGCATTAGGCAGATACTTCCCAAAATCCACAATCGGCAGCTTGCTTCCTTTTGCCACCACATCCTTGACAAACTGCTCGCATTCTTCAACCGACATCTTTCCTCGCATCATCGCATAATACAGGAAATCCAATGTAGTCAGATAAGTGATTTGCTGTTTTTCACAATACTCCTTAATGTCTTTCAGATTGCTGCTGCCAATGACATTGTGAGTATAACGGCAATAGGCCATACAAGCACTCTCCCCTTTGCCAAAAGTCTGCAAAAGCCTGGCATATTCGATCATCATCTCCCCTGTCGGGTTGAACGTCTCCTTTGAAATGTTCTTCAGAAAAAAGATTTGGTTGTCCAACTGGTTTTGAATGGATCCAATCTCATCATATACCGTACTCAAAACGACATGTTCATATTCCGGCAATATTTCCGGCAACATGTTAAGCCGTCCCGCCTTGGCGAAATGAAGCAACACGTCAGCATCCAGTATGATTTTGACCTTCTCCATAGCCGATTAGGTTGAGCAGTTCGAGATAATGCCCTTCGGAAATTCTTTCCTCATCGAATAACTTACGAGCCTTGGAGCCAAAATCACCGATGACCAATCCTTCGTTTCCTTTTGAATAGAGTTCAACATCATATCCCCGCAAAGTTGCCTCCTGCGTAATCGAAATCGACAACAGCGCGTCTGCAGACACAGGACTGATAACATGCAATTCTTTCAGCCTCACCACCAAAGTATGATGCGAAACCCCATAAAGATGCTCCATCCGAAGCAACGTGTCAATACTGGCACTTTTGCTGACAATCTCATCGGATGGAATGTTTTTCAGCAAACCTTCCTTGGGCATCAGCAAAGCGGAAGCGAACAGGTTGGCCGACCTCTCAGCAGCATCGGTATAGATTGAGTTGTCGCAGAAATGCGGCTGGGGATTCTCGTCGTAATACAAATGGTACAACTCGTGTGCAATGGTAAAGTGCTGCCGTCCCCGCCTCGAATTGCTGTTCACCAACATGAAACGATGCTTCTTGTCTGGGGTCAGAAGCGACAATCCAAATAATTTATCAGACAAGGGCCGATAGAGCGTCATCACATTCAATTGACGGAGGGCAGTCTTCATATTGAGCGGCTCCGTTGCGGAAACACGCAGCAACTCGCTTCGCATCTTTCCTGCAAGGATTTCGGCCGTTTCAAGGTTCAGCTTTTTCATTTTCCCAACAGCCTTTCCATCTTAAGATAATTCATCACGACGCTCTTGAACGAGGCCACTTCTCGCATATCGTCAGCGCTAAGGTCATCAGCACGGAAAGCGCAGACCAGCATATTGCGGACTGCCGTTTCGTCTTCCTCGAAGAGAAGCGCCAATTCGCAGCCGAACAAATCCGCCGCCTTTTGCAGCACCTCCAAAGGCGTTTCGCGCTCGCCTGCCTCATAGTTGGCGTAAGCCGAACGCCCAACACCAAGATATTCAGCCATTTTCTCTTGCGTATAGCCGTTGGCCTCACGCAAGGCTTTCAGGTTTCTGCCTGTGATTGTGTTCATTTTGACCCTTTTTTAACTTCTTTTTTACGTGGCAAAAATACAAAATATTTCGATAATTATACATTTTGCCACGGAATTTATGTATTTTTGCAGAACAAAAACAATATAAAATGAACACCGACAAACTAGCACTAAATCAATTGACAATGACAAAGAACCTTCCAGGAGCAGCCAAATGCATGAACTCTGTGTTTTCAGCCATTGTCTTGAACATCTCCATCCCTTTCACGAGGGACGACTTGCACCAACTTTACGATTATGACAAAGCCTTGTACAAAGCTGCCATTGAAAAGAACGACAATTTCCCTGACGACACCAAAGAAAGGAAAAAAGGCGAAATCGAAGTCTTGTTTTCCGAAGCGTAAATGATAGACATGTCTTTGATGCCTTCCGATGTTTATTATCCACCTACCAACTTGCCCTGTTTGGCGACCATTTTGAATTCGATTGCTGTTCAAGCATTCTTGACACGATTGAAGGAGATAATGTCGAATTGATGGAAGACAACTAAAACGAAAAGTACTTTGCAAAATTAAAATCTTTATTTCATCCTCTGTCAAACCATATATGTATTCAATCAGTTTTGTTTTCATCTATGGCCTTCATTTTCTTCGCTATCTCAAAACCGCCAAGCTTATCAACAAGAAACCTTTGAGAAAACGCATATTGACAAGCGTTTGCATAACCTATATGATCCTTGAAAGCTTCCTCAAATAATCCGTCTGTACTACTATACATATTATAATAGCGATAATCATAAATAGATAATAGTAATTTTGGATTAAGAGGGACCATTATTTCTGCGCCATAATCCGTTAACCCCCAGTTTTGTTCCACGACATCTTCACATCGATGTATTATATTCACAGGGTGGTCACTTGTATATAATTCTTCTTTAGAAGAGTAGTAAAAATGCCAATAGCATTTCGACAGATGATCTGCAATACTATTAATCTGCCTTTCATCCATAAAAGTCATCGTAGCATGTGTTGCGACTTCATCATTAACAGATACTACAGGAAGATTAACCATCTCTGGCTTTTTTAACTCATGTGATAGACCTTGTTTGAACAATCTAACCATCTTCTCTTCTACATCTTGTACTTCACACAAAACCTTATGCCTAATCGCCGGAGTTCTTAAATACTGAATAATTATAAGCTTCGCAATAATCCACTTGCTTTCATCAGTAAGCCCAAAGTAAAAGTATTTGTTATTGTATCGAGTATCTGTTTCATTTCTTATCCAATCCAAAACCATCAAATAATCAGATTCAATCGATTCCGCAAAAAAATCTTTTTCAATACTTAAATTATTCAATGTACAGTCCTGCTGATTACCTAAAAAACTATCAGATAGTCTATAAAAAGATGTTCCGTATAGTATATCGCCAGCATTTTTTATAAACTGTTTTCCTGTTATTTTATCAAAAACATGAAGCAAATAATCATTATCATAGCTGAATTGCTTTAAATAGCATACAGGTACATAATGATGCTTTTTAGATTCCATATTCAATTTTTGTTTGATTAGCAAAAGTACATAAAACTTCAACAATAACAAACAAGGTTTGTTCCAACCAATTTATTTCCCTTCCACAATCCTGATTTCATCCTCCGTCAATCCATAAAGTTGATAAACAAGACCGTCGATTTCGGATTCCAATGCTTTTATTCTTCCGTCATAGTCTTTTCCAACTGCATCTTGTAATTCAAAGAAAAGCTTTTCAAATGGTCTCTCATCAACATTATCTCTTATCGGCACGGTCGCCATCTTATTCCCATCCAACTTGCACCGACCATCTTCCGTTCCATCACCATAGGCCACAAATTTTATCTTCTTGAAATACTTGAAGAGGGAGGAATTCAAGAAACAGAAAAGAAACTTGCTCTTATTGGCAATGATATAGCATGAATTATTGACATAATGCTTCTCCGTGTCATAATAAAACTCATGATTTCTGGCCGTGTGGATATAAATCAATTTCTCTTCATCAAAATCCCGATAGTAATTTGCGCCCCATCTTTGCAAAGCATACCACTCATATCTAATGCCCGTTTCATCTTTATTTCTACCTGCCAATTCATTGTAATTAGAAAGTAAGTATCTATAGAGAGATGGATATTCTTCTTTCAACTTGCTTTCTGCTTTTTGCAACGCTTCTTTTGGTGGTAATTTCTCCGCGATTTCAAACGGCAAGGGGAAATGCCATGGCACAAACAATAGCCATTGTTCTGGCCCTGTGTATTTGTACTTTCTAATGTCTCTACTCCTAAATGCTTTCTTTATTACAGCATTTGTTTTCTTCTTTTCTTCCTGTGAAGAACAGCCTGATAGAATTTGATCTCTAACAATCCGTGTCAGCATAAAGCATTGATTCAAACCCGTTTTAACACCACTATAAATGCGATTATTGACAAATTCAGTCAACGGAATGGAATTCTTGTTCAATTTACCCAAGATTGAGAGTTCTTCTCCACGAACAAATTGCCATTCCGATTCATGCTTTATTACTCGCAAATAGTCGCCTGAAGTCAATGTTGAGAGATTTAGATTGTTCAAAGTTTTTACAGGAAAATACTTTGTATCTGTAATGGATTGACGTTTACACAATAAAGTAATGCCAGCATCGGTTGATGCGTTATTAAACACTGGCAATTCAAAAGAAATCAATAAAAGAAACGACATCAACATCATTGGCGAATGACCTTCGGATGCTTCTTCCGTATTGAGTTTTCAAAAACTTATTCGATGTGATGAATGTCAAAATTCCATTATCGCACAGGATTTTAATGCCCAATCCAAAGAAATACACCAGTATATCGGCAGTGCCCTCACCAACCTCAGGATAAATTGAACAGAGCAATCTTTTATATGCGTGTTCAAGTTTTTCTTGACGAATATACGGCGGATTCCCAATAACAATATCAAACCCTCCCTTAGAAAACACATCATGGAACCAAGTGTGCCAAAGGAAAAACTGGTCGTTGCCCGAAAGTTCTAGGTCACCGAAGTCAACGTTGATGTGTTGCTCTCGGAGTTGTCGCTTCACATTTTCGATAATGCGAATACGAAGGGATTGCTTTTCTTTGTGGTCGGTACAGTCAAAGTATTGGGAAAGCATGTCACGAAGTTCTTTGCGATACACGTCAATCATGTCGTCGAAGAAGGTGAGCATTCCTGTGTCATCCGCTTTCTTTTCCGTCATCGTGGAAAGGTCAACACCTTTGTACTGTTCCAAAAGCGAGTTGCCTTGCATAATCTTAAAATCAAGGTTGGGCAATGCCTGCGGTGTTTCCTCATCAACAATGAGGGAAAGCCAGAAACGAAGTCGGGCAATATCAACGGCACCTCGCTCGATGTCAACGCCGTAAACATTCTGTTGAATGATATGTTTTTTGATTTCTGCCGCTTGGTGTTGGCTGATGCCTTCCAAGGCAGTACGGCAGAGGAACAACTCTTTCAGCAAGCCCATCGGGAAGGCTCCCGAGCCAATGGCGGGGTCGCATATCTTGACATCCTTCAATAATTGGTCGGTGTTCTTTGGCAAATGCTCCTGAACTTGGTGTGTGGTCACAAACTGCCGAATGGCCTCTTTTGTCGTCTCGTCCTCAATACCTGTCTGCAAATAAGCAATGAGACTTTCGCGGCACATATAACTGACAATCTCCTTGGGCGTATAGAAAGCACCTTTATCCTTATTGTCTTCAAGCAAGTTCTCGAAGATGCGCCCCAACATCTCAGGGTCAACGCCGACTTCTGCGTCATCAGGGTCATTCTCGTCAATGGTGAAGTTGTAGGAGGCAAAGAAGTCGAGCAACGATTTCATGTATTTTTCAAGCAACGGAAAGTCCATTTCGTCTGCGACTTCTTGCTCAAACAAACCGCCATTCAGATAGGGAGTGCGATACTGCGGCAACTTCTTTTCATTTTCTGAATTTAAGTCATTGAAAAGAGGTTCAAGCACTTTGTCGACAAAATGATCTTTGTCATTACAACGGGCAAAGAGGTTTTGAATAAACTCTGAATCACCGCTTCCCCATTCGTCATGGATGCCGACACCCAGCCAGCCTTTCTTTTGTAGGAACTGGAGGAACACGAGTCGTCCCATTAGCTTCTTCACATAGTCGCGAATCGCTTTTTCAGGATTCGGGAAGCGTGAGAATTGTTGCATAATGTGCTGACAAGGCTTGCCTTCAAGACGTTCTTCCCACTTGTTGGCCACCTTCACCATGCGTTTGCCAGTAATGTAGAAAATGATGTCCTCATATTGTTTCTTGTAACCATCGAAAAACATGTCACTTACAGCATCAACGGAAAAAGCTTTGGTCAAATCCTTTAATGAAAGACCGCTGTCACGCAATCTCTCAAATTGCTGGATGGCGGTACGGCTGCGGTGACCTTCACCCAACAGATAGGTGAACCGTCGTGCATCGGTGGTCTCCTTCTGATAACTTCCATCCTCAGCAAACTTCCACGCTTCGCTAACGTATGAAAAGCGCAGCACACTTTCGCTTTTGCGATAGCAGAACATGAAAGCACCTGCATTGCCATTATTGCGCCAAGTAGTGAGCAGCATATCGCGTATGCCACGACGGTTGCGCTCAATGTCAACGCTGTCGGCCAATTCCACCTCATAGACGGCAATGGTTTGCTCGTCGCTGAGTGTTATGGCGCCCAACCATAGGGCTTGTTTGGCAAACGCACTGCTTGTTGCTACAATTGAAGGCGTGCTCCAAAACTTGATTTTGCTGCCGAAGATGTCACGCAATAGTAGTTGCCAGTTCTGGCGGTTGTATCTCGATTCAATGATTTCCTTATAGTTCATGGGACTTGATTATTTGGCAAAACTTTCTGACAAAATGATGGTTGCGTCGGATTCTTCCTCGGCGTGTTGGGTGTCACGATAATAGGCGTTATAGTGGTTGGCCATTTCAAGCACCTGCTTCAAAGCTTCGTCAAAGCCCATTTTGGC
The DNA here is from genome assembly GCA_946405575.1 of uncultured Bacteroidales bacterium. Lineage (GTDB taxonomy): Bacteria > Bacteroidota > Bacteroidia > Bacteroidales > F082 > Limimorpha. The sequence goes on from CAMJHP010000019.1 coordinate 40,560, forward strand.
CTTGCTGCCGCCTTGCCGTTGGAGGTCTTTCTGAATGCGTTGCAGTCGCTTGGCGATGTATGTGATAGTGCCTCGTTCAGCCAATTCCTTCAGCTGTATTATCTTCAAGCGCGTATCGCCATCTTCTATATGAGGCAGAATGCTATTTAGTAAACTGACAGCGGTAGTTACCTGAGCGCCCAAATTGCTGCGCTGGTTTTGGTTCGATTCTTCCTCGTGTATTTCCTCTTCCTTCGATACTCGAAACTGTTTCACAGCCTTCTCTACGTGGTCGTGATGTTGTGCTATTCTAGCAACAGGTTGCTCTTCTGGTTGCGCCTTGAAATAGTGGAGCGCATCCAACACCGACAATTCTCGTGTTTGTTCGTCGTTCACCAAATAGAACACCTTTCGGAAGTTGGTTTTGAGGAATACTAAGGTGTCGCCAGAGAGTGTAACACCTTCCACCTCACGTGGTTCACGCCCCGTCCGGCTGCGCAGCGACAAACGCTCAATGCGTTTGTATTCCTTACGGTTCTGCTGATACAGGCTCCGCAGTTCCTCATAGAAAGGCAGTTCCACATTGCGGTCTTCCTGTTCACGCTTGATGCCTTCCGAGAAAAGCTTGTCAAGGTCGCGGTCGATGATTTCTTCAGTGGAATAGATCTGGTTGTCCTCTCCAAAAGTAGTGTGGAAAGTCTGTATTTTACTCAGCGCGATTTGGTTCAGCTTGATTTGCTTGTTGCCTTGGCGTGAGGGATAGAACACATAGTTGTAAATGGTATCCGAAGTAGATCCGATACGATTCACACGACCAATGCGTTGCATCAAGCGCGTTGCGTTCCAAGGCGTGTCGTAATTGATGATGATGTTCGAGCGGTGCAGGTTCACGCCTTCAGCCAACACGTCGGAGGTTAAGATGATATTGTAGTCGTCTTTTCGCAGTTTCCAGTTGGCATCGAAGTTCTCACGGATCGTCTTGAATAGTTGGCTGCGATTTTTGGCAGAAATCACCAAAACATCCTTGCGATTAATGCGCCGTGACAGATATTCTATTGTGTCCACTGCTTCTGAGAAGACCACCACTTTTCCTTCGGGGTTGCGGTCTTTTTTGAAAAGTTCGTGCTTCAACAGGTCTTCAAACTTCGCAAACTTTGAATCGTCGTCATCGTCAATGCACTCCCATTCCAACCACATTTCATCCAACAGTTCTTGGTCTTTGCAGAGCATATCAATGTATTCAGGCTTGAAATCGTCACGCATAAACACAGCATTCTTTGGGTTGTCCTCAGCTTTCTCGTTCAGTTTTTCTTCTATTTCGTCGTCCGTGTAGCCTAGTTCATAGAGCTTGTTGATGTCCATGTCGGGAGCGATGAAGATTCTGTCGTTCTCCCACATCTTAATCATGTTTTCATTGGCTTGACGGAAGTTCTCTACCGAAATCTTGAAAGCATAGAAACTGCTTTCCAATCGTTTTACCAAGCCATTCTTACGGATGCCAGCCAAGCTGCGGCTGATGAGTTCTGCGTTATCATAAAGACCGTTTGATTTTTCTGGTTTCAAGTAAGCGATGGCTTGATAGCGAGCGTAGTTCAACTGCTTGTCGAGCGTCATCATTGCTTTCTCAAAAAGGTCTGCCAAACGGTCGTTCAACTCATATTCCTTTTTGATGGGCTTTGCCACTTTCGGGAAACCGTGAATATCTTTGTTGTACCGCGTGATACTTTCAATGTCTGTTCGTGTGCGTCTCACTGTCAAAGGCTTTATGACACGGTCGCGTACTCGTTCAGCAAGTTTCTTGAATTGCTTCAAATCAAAGTCCTCCAGCTTTCGCATCTTTTTGAACTCCTGAATCAGAGGCGAGAAAAAAGCCGTTAGGTTGGGCACACCGTCAATAGTGCATTGACGCGGGTCTTGGAACATCAGGATTTGATAATAAAGGTCAGCGGGTGTGTTGTTCATTGGTGTGGCTGAAATCAACATCACCTTTTTCTTATAGCCAGGGATGTAGCCTGTCTCAACGCGAGGCATCTTACAGATTTCCTGCAACTGTTGGAAGGCTCCTGTGGTATGGTTGCGGAACTTGTGAGCCTCATCCACCAACACCAAATCATACTCGTCAGCATTCCAATAATTGTAATTGTCATCATCGAGAATCTTTGACAGACTACCATTACTCACAAACTGAGTATATTTGTCAATACCGAAATCCTTGAAGGTAGTCTTCCAGTTTTGTTCCACCGCAGGCGGATAGACCACGAGAATCTTAGTATTGTCGCGTCCGTTCTCAATGAGGAATTTCTTGGCAATCATTGTGGCAATCACCGTTTTTCCAAGACCAACCACATCAGCAAGGAAGAAGCCATCATAACGAATCAGCTTCTGATAGCCTTCAATAACAGCATCCATCTGATATTCAAACTTCTCGTAACCTTCGGGCATATCAAAGGGATCGTCTTGGTCGATGGCCAGTACACGGTCTGAGAAGTATTCCATCAACATCTTGATGTAAAGCTCGTATGGCGTGACATCGCCTTTCAAATAGGTTTTGTCAAGCGTAGCCCTATAGTCCTCGGCATTGATAGGTACACCCTTGGCTTCTTCCCAAAGCAATTCAAATTCATGTCTGGCAAATGACACATCATCATATTGTGTCAGTTTGACATTGAACTCGTATTGCTTGTCGTCACCTATTCCCAAGCCATTGCCGCTCAGATTACTGCTTCCTGTAATGGCAGCTCCAAAAGTATGCTGGTTGAAATTGTCGGGATAAAGGATATAGAATTTGGCATGAATCTTCTTTGAGGGATGGGCGCGGAGTTCAAGTTTCCCGTCTAACATATCTTGCACCAACTGGAGCATACCGTCCTCCACTTGTTTGGTGTATCTTGACTGCTCAATGTCTTGCTTCAGCAACCTTAGACACTCTTCCTTCACCTCTTCTTCGGCACCAAAAAACAGCTCGCCTCTTTGATGGGCATGGGCAATATATTTGTCTACATCAATGCCGATTAGGATTCTTACTTTATTGATGTTATCCAAGAAAGGACGAAGGGTAAAGTAGCCTGAGGCTCGCAAGAAGCCAACCACGGCATCAAGGTTTTTCACTTGAGGGTTGTTCTCCAGTATGCCCTCAAACTCTTTCATCAAAGTGTTCCCATCTCGGTTGGTAAAGAAATGGGAAGATACTGGTATCTCTACCATACGCTATAGTTTTGCAGCGCAAGGACTATCTGTTCGGAGGAGATGGGCTCAAACAAAGAACCTCAGGACATGAAAAAGCGCAGATTGGCGCTCATCAATGTCCTAAGGTCCTTGCAAAACCCATTTGTAAAGATAAGTCCAGTCTACGCTATAGCGTAGACGTTGGCACTTATTCGTTTTACAAATGTCTATTGAAATTGCAAGGTTCTAGGACATTCCGAATATAGCACTAACGCTATGTTATTTCCAATAAAAACGCACCGCTGTTTAGGCGATACTTGAGGGCAAAAATACAAAAACTTGGAGAATCAAAGGAAAAAAGAGAAAAAAGTAAGATTTCAATCTAAAAGAATGAGAGCATTGGCACCTTGGCAGGTTACACCCACCGCCGTCTGCGAGACGCAGACGATGACAATGTGCTAGGCCTTCCACGACGCGCAAAGCCAAAGTCCTGAAAGGACGCCCCCACCCCACCCCGATATGCAATGTCGGGTTTTCATATTGAGATGGGCGGATTCCTGTATGCGGCAGCCATAGATGCCCGCCATCGCACATGCCAGCGTCGGCATGACATGGCTGCTTGACCCTACCACACCCCGATATGCAATGTCGGGTTTTCATATTAGGATAGACATTTTCCTAGGCGTAATCTGCTATCATCCCACAAACAGGATCTTCCCTAATAATCTTCGGAGCGGACTTTCCAGCCAAAACCAACACTTTCTTGCCATTGCGATAGATGTGGAGCTGCCGCGAGCGGACCACGGCAGTCAACTCTGGGTCATCTTGCATGGCTATCCATAGACGATGGTATTCGCCATCCTCATCGAATAGTTTCTTCTGCAAGTGCGAACACATATTGGTGGTGTCGATGGTCTTCATGTTAATCTCTCGATGATTTCAGTATACTGCGGAAACTGTTGCAAAAGGGCGTCTTTGTGCCCAAGCTCGAAGTTCTCGAAACTGAAGGCCGGAGCCACGGCGCAGCCCACCATACAGAATCCTTTTTTCGAAGGGATTTCTGCGGCGAACCATTCCTCAGGATGGATGACCACCTGCATCTCATCATCGGGCGACAGCTCATGAACGGTCAAATTTCCCTCAGTGTCGATAACATAGATGTTTAGCGGCTCACCTGCATGATAATACCAAATCTCCGTCACGCCGTGCAGACGATGGAACGCCGAAATGTCGCTACCGGTGAGCATGTAATAGATCGTGGAGATGTCCTTTTTGCCTGTGGCGTCGTTGCCATACAGTTGACGGTAGTAGCCACCTTCTGGATGCGGCTCCAACTGAAGCTTTTCAATTGTATTTAAGTAGTCCGTATTGCTTTCCATTTTTCCCTATTTCGTTTTCTCAATAATCTCAACAATAGGTTTGAGTCCGTCATAATCCACAAAGTCCACCTGCTTGCCGTAGGTTTCCAATACGGTCTTCGCATCAGCGGTAAGCTCTGATTCGGGTTTCTTTAACAACATTGAATGGAACATCTTCATCATGATGCGATGCTTGAAGCCAAGCTGACCGTAGTCGATGGCTCCTCTCAAATGAAAGATCTTATTTTCGTTATACAAAGACGCGGGAAGCTGAGCCTTAAGTGCTTTCCTGATGCCTTCGAAATAGGTCGTTTCATTGGGGTCAGTCATGCCCACCGTGGCCAAAACCAGTTCCTGCTGGGAAGTCATCTTGCTGACCGTTTTCTTAAGTCCCATGACACCTCCGGCAAAGAGTCCCCCGAGATAGACAACCCTTTTGTAATCGCCAATGTCTTTTACTTCCTTGTAATTGACGGCATCAATCCCCGTGATCTCCGACAACCGTTCGGCATAACGCTTGGTCGAGCCATACTCGCTACCGTAAATGATGATTTGACTGTTCATAGTGTAGAATAGATGATTTGTTGATTTGCTGCAAAGATACTGCAATTATTTCGTTCGCGTCAATCGTCTCAACGAAACCAGCACCAACGGAATGCTGACCATCAAAGTCATTACCTCGGCAATAGGCATACTGAGCCAAATGCCTTTCTGTCCGATGATGGGGGTGAGCAAAAACATGGGAATCAGCACGAAGACGATGCTTCGGCAGAGGGCGATGACCACCGACTCCAAGGGCCGCTCGATGGCGGTGTGGAAACTGCAAGCCACAATGTTGACGAACGAAACCAAATAATGTAGTGTGACATAGGTGGTCGCCACGGTGGTCAATGCTTGCAACTCCAAATCGCCGTTGCTGAAGGCATTTGCGATGCCATGTTTGAAAACCAAAACGAGCAGATAGACCCCAATACCGATGCCTCCACCAAGAAGCAACGCATTAACCAACAATGACTTGACCCTTCTGTGGTTTTGGGCGCCGACGCTGTAGGACATCAAGGGATACATGGCTTGCGACAGCCCGAAAATCGACATGTTGACGATGAAGTTGAGGTAACAGACGATGGTGAACGCCGCCACGCCCTTGGTGCCAATCTCACGCATCAACACGAGGTTGAAGATGTAAGTGGTGACCGCTGCCGAAACCGAAGTCAGCATCTCGGACGAGCCGTTGAAGAACATCTTTTTGATTTCCTTGCGCCCGCCCATCATCTTGCCGAATCTGACAAAGCGAAACAACACCAAGGCCGCCGTAGTGTTGGCCACGCAGGTAGCTATGGCGGCTCCGGCCACGCCCCAACCGAAACGCAGCACGAAGAAATAGTCCAAGACGATGTTCACCACACAGCAAATGACCCCGCTGACAAACACCCAGTTGGGTTTCCCGTTGAGGCGGGTGAAGGCCTCCGTGAAGTTGGGGATGCAGTAGAAGATGAAGCCGCAACCGATGATGCCAAGATATTGTCGGACAAAAGGATACACCTCATCATTACTGCCAAGGAAATAGCACAAGGGCTTGAGGAAGAGACCGACCAAGACGGAAAGTGCTGCGATGGTGACCAACAAGGTGACAAAAGTAAGTGAGGTGTAACCTTTCGCCCGTGCTTCGTTACCCTGCCCTTTGGCAATACCTGTGATGACGATGCCGCCTGAGATGATCATGATGGACACACTCAGCATCGAACTGATGAGCGGCATGGCAATGTTGACAGCGGCCAGACCCAATGCACCTACGCCACGGCCCACGAAAAGTCCGTCAATGATGGTCTGCAAGCCCACGATGAGCATCCCTATGATGCTCGGCAAGG
>CAMJHP010000020.1 GCA_946405575.1 uncultured Bacteroidales bacterium
AGATGAAAACGAAAAGATTAATGATGATTGCCGTTATCTTTGGAATGGCAATGAGTGTATCTGCCCAAGAAGTTAAAGAGTCGAAGTATGGCACCGATAGTGTTGCCTGCGTGACCAACCTTTCGATGTATCGTGAATACTTCAAGCAGTGGGAGGCAGCCAAATATGCTCCCGAATCCATTAGTATGGAGATGGTCAGTGCATGGAGAAAGGTGTTCCTTAACTGTCCTCGTGCGAGCCAGTTCGTCTACACAAACGGTGAAAAGATTATGGAATACTTTATCCGTACCAATCCGCAGGAAAAAGATGCCTATATTGATACCCTCTGTATGTTGATGGATACAAGAGCCCAGTACTTCCCGACTGATCCCAAGACGGGAGCTTCGCAAGTAGCCAACATTATGGGTCGTAAAGGCTTGCTCATCTACACTTACAATAAGAACCGTTATGAAGAAGCTTACAACGTGTTGAAAGATGCTGTTGCTCTGGATGCCTCACAGCTTCAAGGTGCTTACATTGATGCTTACTTCAAGGCCACCATCGATATGGTGAACAACAATAAGGCTGAGAAGATGACCATCATCAACGTGTATCAGGAACTCTCCGAGGTGCTAGATAGCAACATTGGCGCTTTGGCTGAAACAGAGACCGAACTCATTGCCGCTAAGGAAGAGGCCGACACTGCTGGCGATGCCGATGCCGTGGCTGGATTCGACAAACAGCTTGAGAAGAACGAGAAGAACATCAACATCAACAAGGGTGTGAAAAACAACCTTGATAACCTCTTTCAACCCTATGCTTCTTGCGAAGACCTGATTAAGGTGTTCAGTGCCAAGATGAAAGAGACACCTGACGATGTGGTGCTTCTCAAGCGCATTACTACCATCCTTGATAAGAAAGACTGCACCGATTCTAAGCTCTTCTTGGATGCCGCTGTCAAGCTCAACGAGCTTGAACCCAGTCCCGAGGCTTCATACAGCTTGGGCGTCAAGTTCTTCAAGGACAAGAAATATAGTGATGCCGCCACTTTCTTCGAACAAGCTACGAAGACAGAAAACAATGACCGTAAGTACCGTGCCTATCGTAACTTGGGTATGTGCTATGAGAATTTGGGCAGCCTCTCTCGTGCTCGCGACATCTTCAGAAGAGCAGCGCAAGTTGACCCGACCAACGGTGAGCCGTACCTCCTCATAGCAATGCTCTATGCAGGAAGCACCAAACAGTTCAATGGTGAAATCGAAAGCAAGGCCGTGTTCTGGGCAGCTGTCGACAAGTGCAACAAGGCCAAGTCCATCGATCCTTCTGTCGCTGAAAGAGCTAACAGCTTGATTCGCTCCTACACATCCGCCTTCCCGTCGATGGAGACCATCTTCTTCAATGACTATAATGAGGGTCAGTCCTTCCAGGTCGGCGGCTGGATTGGTGAAACCACCACCATAAGAGCAAGAAAGTAATTGAAACACATCCTTAAAATAGGAATGATACTCAACATCACAGCTTTCGTGGCTGTGATGTTGTTTTCGTGTTCAAACCCTGATGCCATCGTGCAGGCTATGGGATCTGACGACACGTTGTCGGGCATTATAGCAGATAGCGTGGTTTTCTATCGTAGTGACTCAGGTGTGGTCAATCTTGAGTTGCATACTCCTCGTATGGTGCGTATGGAGACAGAAGACGACATTATGGAATTCCCGATGGGCTTCGATGTCTATATGTACGATAATGGAGAGAAGACAACGGAGCTTCATGCCGATTATGGCAAAAACTATGGCAAGATGCGATTAATTGAGGCACAGGGTAACGTGATTGTGCAAAACTTCGGTAGTAGCGAGACAATGTATTCCGACAAGCTTTTCTGGTACCAGGATATGAAGATGATTTATACGCGTTCGCATGTGAAGATTGTAACGCCCGACAAGCAAATTGAAGCCGACAGTCTTGTGGCACGCGAGGATTTCTCGGAATACACTATGTTTTCTGGTAGCGCTTTGCTTGATGTGGATGAGGAGGATTGAGCAATGAATAGTTGGATTGTCGTCGCCATCACCTTGTTTTTTTCTGCCCTGTGTTCAGGACTAGAGATTGCCTTCAACAGTATTAACCGCTTGCAACTTGAGGTGGAATTGACGAAAAACACATTTTCGGCTAAGATTATCAGGCTGTTTTTGAAAGACCAGTCGCGTTTTATGACCTCGCTGCTTTTGGGCAATAATATAGCCCTTATCATCTATGGTATGAGTATGTCACAACTGTTGGATGATTCCGTTATGCGATGGCTTCAATATGTCTCCCTCAACAACGACTTTATGGTATTGTTGGTGAAGACTATTCTTGCGACCTTGCTCGTTTTGTTGGTCGGTGAGTTTTTGCCTAAGGTGCTTTTTCGTATTGACCCTAATTCCATCCTTTCGTTTTTCGCATTGCCAACCTTCGTCTGCTATTGTCTGCTTTATCCATTAATCCTCATTTACACTGGTATATCGGAGTTCATCATACGCTACATCCTTCGTTTAAAGGTGGATAGAGAGGAATACAGATTCACCACAGTAGACTTGAATGATTACATATCAGAATATGCCGATCCAGAAGAAGCCGATGAGGATATGCAGCAGGAGATCCAACTTTTCCAAAATGTGATGGAATTTCGTTCGGTGAAACTTCGCGAATGTATGGGGCCGCGCAATGAGATTGAATCAGTGAAGTTGGCTGATTCCATTGAGGTGGTAAAAGCCCGATTTGAGGAGACCAAACATTCCAAACTGATTGTAATTGGCGAGAGCATCGACGACATTGTCGGCTATGTCCATTTGAATGACGTGGTGCGTGCTGTTGCCGAGCATCGCGAAGTTGTTTTGGCTGGCCTTATCCGAAAGATTGACTTTTTTCCTGAGACCTATACCGCCGACCGGCTCTTGAAGCATTTCATCCAACATAGGCAAGGCGTGGCGGCGGTCGTTGATGAGTTTGGTGGTACTGCTGGCATTGTCACTATGGAAGATGTAGTGGAGGAGATTTTTGGTGAGATTGATGACGAATATGATGTAGAAGAAGAAATGGAAAAAATTGTGGATGATAGCACTTTCGTCTTTTCTGCCCGCCTTGAAATTGATTATCTTAATGAAATGTATAAGCTCAATTTGCCCGTTTCTGACGATTATGAGACTTTGGCAGGTATGATTTTGCATTATTGTGAGAGCATCCCCGAGCAAGGTCAGGTGCTAGAAATTGGCAATTATAGGGTCAAAATCCTGAAAGCTTCGGATATGAAATTGGACGAGGTGGAATTGCAAGTAAAATCTAAATGATTGATTTTCAATTTTGTGTGATTGTTTTAGTAAGGAAGTAAGGGTTTTTAAAAATAAAAATCAAACAATTCTCCCTTTGAGTTGAAATCTTTACTAAATTTGCACGCTCAAATTTGAAGTTTAATAGTTAAAAAATAGTAAATAGAAAATAGAACTATGGCAGCAATTGAAAAAATCAGAAGACGTTCCGGATTGTTGATTGCAATCATCGGTATCGCATTGTTAGCGTTTGTCTTACAAGACCTTTTCCAGAGTCAAGGAAGAAGCACAGGCCCATCGGTGGCTATCGTTGATGGCGAAAAGATTTCTGTGAGAGACTATGAAATGGTCAAGGAAAAGAATCTTGAAAACAAAAGGTCTTCATCTAACAGCAACAACCTCTCTTCCGCTGAGACTTATAGCATCTACAACAATTCGCTGGAGGAGATGATTAAGGACAACATTATGGGCAAAGAGTATGAGGCTTCGGGAATCGGCATTACAACTGAGGAGCTTATGGACCAGATGACGGGTGAGAATCCGCATGAATGGGTGGTTCAAAGCTTTAGCGATGCTAATGGTTTCGACCCTCAGCGTGTGACCCAATATCTTCAAAACTTGAACGAGCTTCCGGCTGAATATTACAACCGTTGGTTGGATTTCGAGAAGGCCTTGAAGCAAAACCGTTTGGAGACCAAGTTCAACAATCTGGTGAAGGCTTCCTATTTCCTTCCTACCGCTTTGGCTCAGAAATATTATGAGAGAAAGAATATGAAGGCTTCGGCTGATGTCGTTGCTCTACGTTATACGACCATTCCTGATTCCACGGTGACTGTTACCGATGCTGACAATAAGGCTTTCTATGAGGAAAACAAGTACCGCTATGAGACGGATGAAAGACGCGATATCGAGTATGTGGTGTTTGAGATTAAGCCTTCGGCAGAAGACCGTCAAGAAGCTATGAAGCAATTGCAGGGTATGAGACAGGATTTCATTAATACTGACAATGTGATTAGCTTTGTCAATGCCAACTCTGATAAGCGCTATGACAGCACATGGGTGGGACGCAAGGACGTTTCAGAGCGGATTGAAAAAGATATTTTCGATAATGGCAATGGCGTGGGCTATGTCTCCGCTCCTTACGAAGATGGTGATGCCTTCAATGTGGTTCGCATTGTAGACCTTCAGAGTCGCCCAGATTCGTTAAAGGCAAGCCATATCTTGATTGGTTACAAAGGTGCCTATGCTTGCCAAGATACCGTCACAACCAAAGAACAGGCCGAAGCCAAAGCCAATGAATTACTGGCTCAGTTGAAGGCTGCTAAGAATAATGACGAGCTGTTTGCCGAGCTGGCTTCTGAGTACAACACCGATGCTACGAAAGACAAAGGCGGTGACCTTGATTGGTTCATTGATGGGCAGATGGTGCCTCAGTTCAATGAGTATGTCGTCAACAATCCAGTGGGTTCGTTGGGTGTTGTTGAGACGATGTTCGGTTACCATATCGTTAAGGTTACGGGTAAAACCGAGCCTCAGCAGAAAGCGCGTTTGGCTTATTTGACGCACGAAGTTACAGCAAGCACGAAGACCTATCAGAACATCTATGCTGAAGCCAATAAGTTTGTCACTGAGAACAGAACTTATGAGCAATTCAACAAAGCCATTGAGGAACAAGGTCTCACCAAGCGTACTATGCCGAGGATGAACAAATCTACCTATCAGATTGCAGGTATTGATAACCCTCGTGAAATTGTGCGTTGGGCTTTCGATGAAGACACCAAGAAGGGTGATGTGTCTGAGAAGATATTCGAACTCGACAATATGTTGGTCGTGGCTGCTCTGACAGGTGTCGTCCATGAGGGCTTTGCACCTTTGGAGGCTGTAGTTGACCAGTTCAAATATCAGGTTCTTAATAAGAAGAAGGGTGAAATTGCTGTTGAGAAGATGAAGGCTTGTGGCAATGATGTTAACAGAATGGTCAATGAACTGGGTGCTGAATCCACTACGGTTTCCGATATTGCCATTGAATCCCGTGTGTTGAGCAACTTCGGTGTTGAAGCTGATGTTGTCGGCAAGCTTTTGGGTATGAAAGAAGGCGAGGAACTTGGCCCTATCGCTGGCAATAGCAGTGCTTTCATTATCAAGAATGTGAAGTTTACGCAACCTGCCACTCCTGAAAACTATAGTGATATCATCAGGGAAAAGACCAGTCAGTTTACCAATAAGGTATTGGGTGGTGCTGTGTACCAAGCTTTGAGAAATCAGGCAAAGATTAAGGACAATAGAACCGATATTTTCTAAGCGATTCCTTGGTCATCAAACCAAAAGGTGCGTCGGGTTGTTTCGACGCGCCTTTTTTTGATTAGTTATACTAATTTGGCTTTACTTGCGTTACCAATTAATAGAGTCGATTAATACCAATACATTTTATCCATATGAAAAAGCTTAATTACCTTTTATTTGTCTCAGTTCTTGCAGTTGCCTTTGTGGGCTGCCGTAAATCTGTCGAAATTTCCTTCGACACTACCACGATGGAGATTAATTCACAGGGAGGTTCGATTGAGTTGATGCTGAAATCCAATGGTGAATGGACCATCAACCCTAGTACAGAGTGGATTTCTGTTTCACCTATGTCGGGTAAAGGTGATGCTACTTTGACCCTTACTGCTGAAGCAAACACGACGGGAGAGGATAGAGCCGTACAAATTAAAGCTGACACCAAGGACAATTCGGCATCTTTGATTGTGACGCAAAACGCTGTTGTTCAACCACAGCATTATCTCACCGTGACGCCTAATGAATTTGAATGCGGTTTTGCAGGAGGAGAGTTCACTGTTGAAGTGGTGTCAAATATTGAATGGACTGTCACTGCACCTCAGTGGATTACTTGTTCGGTGACGGAAGGCTCCGATAATGCTATTGTTAGCTTGACCGTTAGCCCCATTAATGGTATGTTTAATGAGATACGTGAAGCTGAAGTACTTTTCGGGAGTTCTCTTGCAACTGATAAGGTTCATGTCATTCAATCACCCGAGCCCACTTTGGGCATTAATGTTATACCAAAAAACCTTGATTTTGTCTGTACGGGTGAGACAAAATCTGTTTCCATTTTCACAGAAGATACATGGACAGCTTCTGTTGCTGTGGATTGGGTTACTCTGAGTCAGACGGAGGGTCAAGGTGATGCTGAAATCAGTGTTACTTTGGGAGAAAATCCTGCTTATGTACAACGTCAGGCTATGGTGATTTTCACTACAGCTGGTGGCATTCAGGCTATGCTTGGTATTAGGCAAGAAGCGTCTCCTGACCCACATTTCCTTGAAGTTTTTCCTCTTGAGTTCCAATTTGGGAAGGAAGGTGGAGAACGTGAAATTGACGTCAGGTGCGACACTGGCTGGGAGTTTGATTTGGAAAGTGACTGGCTGTTTCTTTCACAACAATTGGGGACAGGTAATGCCTCTGTCGTTCTGACCGTTGCGCCGAATACGGTAAATGAATCCAGAACAACACATTTTAATATCAAGTCGGGTGGCCTAAGTTATGAATTTACTGTGAGCCAAGATGCCGGAGACAATCCTTTAATGGTTGAATTTGATTCCGATACAATGTATGTTGCCTATACAGGAGGTTTACTACATCTGTCGTTGGTCTCAAATACTACCTGGCAACTACAAGCTAGTGATTGGATTGGTTTAATAACCCTCAGTTCTGGTCAAGGTGATGCCTCATTTGATATTGCTGTGGATCCCAATTCTGAATCTGATGGAAGAGTAGGGTATGTAAAAGCTATGCATAATGGTCAAGTACTGAGTACTTTAACTGTGGTGCAGGAAGGCAAACCCAATATTTTGGAAACTGATGTGACCGAACTTGATGTTCGTCCTGAAGGTGGCAGTTTCGATATTCAGGTAACTTCAAACCAATCGTGGACGGTGAGTAACGATGTGAATTGGATACATTGTGAGCCTCAAAGTGGTTTTGGTAATAAAACGCTTACAATTATGGTTGACCCTATGTCTGGTGTTAGGCCTCGAATTGGAAATGTAAAAGTAGGTGGAGAATATGGAAATCAAGTAATTATCACAGTAAACCAGCATCAATAAAAAAAGGAGAGCCCACGCTCTCCTTTTTTTGTGTCGTTTGTGAAGATTAGAATCCCATACTAAACCAATACCAGAACTTGTTCTCCATCTCTTTCCAAGCTTGTCGCGTTGAGGCAGCAAAGTCGGTGGTGTATTGGTTGAGGAGTTCTGTGGCCTCTTTTTTCTTGCCGTCAGCAATCAAGGCTTGGGCTCTACCTTCGATAGCGGGGATTTCATCGAAAGCTTTCTGTTCGAAACGGTCAGCGGTGCCAAGCAATGTTTGTTTGGTACGGCCCCATTGCACAGTGGCCAGCTTGTTGGCTTTGCGGTAGTGCCAAATCCAGGCCTCGTCGCGATAGCGCAGCTGACCGCATTTGTCGAAGCCTTCTGGCAGGGTGGTGGAACCTGAGAAGATGGGGATTCGCGGACTTTGGCCTGGGTTGTCGCATGCCATCCAGCAGATGGCACCAATCTCGTCAGGCATCCAACTGCGGCATTGGATGATGTGGTGGTAGCTGCTCCAAGCCACGGCCACGGTACGTTGGAAATTGATAGTTCCGGGAGCCAAGTAATTAATGGTGTTCATCATCGCACTGCCTACCCAAGGATTGGCAACTGGGCTGATGATGGTGTCTTCAACTACAGAGCCGTCTTCTTGGCGTTTTTTGCTTACCATTTTCACGTTACGGGTCATGTCCATGTCAGTGCCTTCGTAGGTGCTGCGGAAAAGCTCCATCACCTTGCGGACATCGACGTTCTCGTCGGGCTTCACCGAGAAGGGCAGCTCGGGCATGTCGCGGTTGAGGTTCAATGAGGGAGCCAGCTGGCTAAGGATGAAGAACTCGCGGTCGCTGTAGTTCTTGCCGCCTCCGTAGGAGGCACGGAAGGCCTTCCAAAAGATGAAGTCACCCTTGCCGTCCCAAAGGCCATATTTCTTCGCTACGGCTTCGCAATTGTCGGAGCAATAAAAGTCCTTGCTCTTGCGCTCCAGCTTACCAATGCGGGCGATATTGGCCGAAACGCCAACTTCATCGTCAGGGATGCGCTTGGCAGCCCACACGCCACCGATTTTGTCAGGACCCTCACCGAGGATTTCCATTTGCCACACCTCATTCTTGTCGGCGATAGTGATGCACTCGCCACCGTCACCATAGCCGTATTCTTTCACCAGTTTGCCGATGAGTTGGATGGCGTCGCGGGCATTGTCGCAACGCATCAGCGCCACGCGTTCCAGCTCTTCGATCATGAACATACCTTTGTTGTTCACCAAGGTGTCAGGGCCAGAGAAGGTAGTTTCGCCGATGGCCAATTGTTTTTCGTTGAGGCAGGGATAAGCTGTGTTGAGATAGGCGTAGGTGTGTTCCACCTGTGGAATTTCGCCTGCCAGTTCCACTTTGCGGTTGTCGAAGGGGTCTTCGGTGTGCATTGTGCCTTTGTAGACCTTGTGCATCTCGCCTTTTTCGTGGTCGGCGGCGGGTTCCCAGCGCATCCAGGTGCGGTAGCGACCATCGCAGGTGTGAGAGGTGATGACAGAGCTGTCGGTAGAGGCTTTCTTGCCCACCATGATGCTGGTGCAGTTGGCCCCAACACGCTGTTCGTTTTCGTCTTGTGCCATCGTATTCAGGCCGATGAGCAGAAGAGCGGAGAGGAGTAATGATTTGACTTTAAGCATATTAGTTGTTTAATTGTTGATTGTTTAATTGTTTAATTGATACAGATTGGAAATCTGTGTCTTTTGACAGATTCTGAGAATCCAAAAATAAGAAAGAAAATGATAGGTTTGGAAAACAATGGGTTAATTTTTCTGGAATTGTTAGATTTATGAGAAAAATGTCTACATTTGCATTCAATATATACCTTAAATCAAGTATTATGAAGAAGTTAGTAATATTTATCGGAGTTGTTTTTCTTTCATTAAGTGTTTTTGCACAAGACAAAGGAGAAAAGTTTGTCGAGTTTGCAGGTTATTCGTGGTTTGGAAATACGAAAACAAAAGCTTCGAATGGTCATCAATATGCCACCTCCACCGTACCTTCAAACACTTATTATGGTTTCGAAACGAGTTTTGGCTATTTTGTGGCAAAGCGGTTCCTTTTGGGATTGTGTGCAGGTGTTGGGTATAGCGAAGTGCCAGATAGGCAGGAAAACTCCGAATGGCTTTTTGTAAAGAATACTGCTCTGTGGCTAAAACCATACTTATCCTATTATGTCAAACTTGCAGATAGGTTTTTCTATAAACCTAGGATAGGTATGGCATTTGAAATGGGAAATTCCAAGTATAATGAGACACTATATTTGACAGAGAAATACCCTTATAAGTCATTAGGTTTTTATGTGGATTTTTTTGCACTGGAGTATCGTGTCGGCCAACATTTTGCTATAGGTGCCAATATCGGGCAGTTGAGCATGGCTAAATCTGTAATGGATATAGGCACATCAGGCACAACTGTGACCACCAAACAATGGCATTTCGATTTCAATAGTTGTGAAGTTGCCGCGATGATTTACTTTTGATAGGACATCCTGTTAGTTACCCCAAAACAATTCCTCTGCCACTCCATCGGTGAAAAGCATCTGCTCGTCAGTGAGGTAGAGGAATTCACGTGTCTGTGAGAGCCTGCCTTCGGCTATCAAAGGCTGGGCGTGCTGCTCGCAGTAGGTGGAGAAGCGTTCGCCCATTTCACGTTTCAGCCATTTCAAGTCAATGCCCCAATGGGTGCGCAGGCGCAGCATGACGTATTCGTCGTATTGCTGCTCAGGAGAAAGTTGTTCTTTTTCAATTACGGGTTCTTGGACACGCTTTGCGTCATTGCGAGGAACGAAGCAATCCAGATACTGAAGCTCTTTGCCTGGATTGCTTCGTCGTTCCTCCTCGCAATGACGGGATGCGGCAACGAAAGCCTCACAATACCGTTCAACGCTGGAAACATTCCATTGCCGTGAAGCGCCATTAAAAGAATGCGCCGAAGGCCCGAAGCCTATGTAAGGCGTCCCAAACCAATAGCTGGCGTTATGCTTCGAGTGCATGCCGCGTTTGCAGAAATTGGAAATCTCATAATGCAGATAACCATTTTCGGCGGCACGCTGGCAAAGAATCTCATAGTCGCGCAGGGTATCGTCTTCATTAATGGGTGGTACTTTTCCTAATTCAATCTGTTTGGTCAAAATGGCATTAGGTTCTAGGGTGAGCGCGTAGGCCGAGAGGTGGGGAAGACTATAGGCAAAGAAAATGTCCAAATTTTTGTTCCATTGTTCGGCATCGGAGGAGGGGAGACCATAGATGAGGTCGATGCTGATGTTGTCGAAACCAGCCTGCTTGGCCCAATCGATGCAGTGGCGGGCGTGTTGCGAGTCGTGGCGACGGCTCAGATACTTCAAGTCGTTGTCAAAGAAGCTTTGGATGCCGATGCTGAGCCTATTGACCCCAAGTTGTCGCAAGGCTTTGAGGTATTCCAACGACAGTGTGTCTGGGTTGGCCTCAAGGGTGATTTCGGCATTAGGGGTGATTGGATAATGTCGATTAATAAGGTGCAGCACGTCGCTGATTTCATTAATGGAGAACAGGGACGGTGTGCCGCCACCGAAATATATCGTATTGACGGCCTTGTCTTGCAAATAATCTTTCCGCGATACAATCTCAGCCTTTAATGCCTCCAAAAACAGCTTTTTCAGCTTGAAGGAAGGGATGGAATAGAAGCCACAATAGGCGCATTTCGAATTGCAAAAAGGAATGTGGATGTAGATGCCAGCCATAGTGCAAAATTATAAAAAGTTCCGCATTTGCGGAACTTTTTAGTTTAAGGTTTGGAATTTAGAGATATGGCTTTTACTTTTTGACGACCAGTTTGATGGTTTTTTCTCCTTCATTGGTTTTGAGACAGATGAAATAGATGCCGTTTTGCAGGGGACTGATGTCGATAGCCTCGAAGCCTTTGTTGATGCTCAGTACCTTTTGTCCAACGATGTTGAACAACTCAACTTTCAGGATGCCCTTGCCTTCAACACGGAGTATGTCTTTTGCGGGATTTGGGTAGATACAACTTTGTCCCCAATGCTCGTCGACTTCATCGGGAATCCACATTGCTTCAATGGTTTCACTCATCGCCTCACATTCGTTGCTATACACGGCGTTGATATAATAAAGGTGGGTCTCGTAAGCATCTCCGAAGTCATAGTCGTTAAAATACGTATAGTCAGCGGGAAGCGTAGCTACCAGCTCGTCGTCTCGATAAACCTGGAGCGCTATCAAGTCGCCCGTAGAGGTTTCCGAAGGAAGGTCCCAAAACAATCCAATATAGAAATAATCACCGCCTGTTTCCCATGTTAGGTTTTCAATAGGATAACATTGAACTAGAACGTTTTCTTCATGAATCCACCCTATGCGGTCGTTGCTACCTTTGTAGGTGCCGTAGACCAAGTTATCAACAGGTTGGTTTAGTGCGTAGGCGGTCACATACACAGGGTCATCAGGTGAGAAATTCTGCACATAGGTCAAGGTGACGATTTCCAAGTTGCCGTCGCCGTCAATGTCGCCAAAGTTGGCACCATTCATATAGGAGAGACCTTGCGGGCGGAGTGGGAAGCCTTCGGTGATTTCCGTGTCGTCCATCTCCCAAGCGCGGATATAGCCTTCGTTTCCGTCCATCAGGTTGAAGTCGGTGATGATTTCATTCTCGCCGTCGCCGTCGATGTCGGCCACGGAAACGAAACCTTCGATGCCTGAGGTCAGGTTGAGCGGGAATCCAGGAGCCACGTTGCCTTCAATGTCGTATTGGTAGAATACGTTACCTTCACCCGACACGCCCATGAAGATGGCGTATTGGTCGCCGTTTTTGGCCACGGTTGGGGCGGAGTAGGTCCAATAGGAGACGGGTTTGGGCCATCCTGTGCGGTATTCGCCTGTGCTGGCATCACGCACGTAATGGTTTGGGTTGTCGCCGTGGCAGGCTCCTATGAGGCTCCAGTTGCCATCGCCTTCGAAGTCGACCACGAGCGGTGATTGGTAGGAATATTTGTAGGCTTCATTGCTTTCTATCGTATAGATCAGCTCGCCCGTGTGGCTGATACAGTACAAAGCGGAAGTTGTGGAGGCGAAGATTTCAAGGGAGCCGTCGTTGTCGATGTCGGCCAAAGTGGGTGTAAAAGCGGGTGTGGAAGGCAGTTCAAAGGGGAATCCTAGCATCTCTTCGCCTTGGAGGTTCCACACATGGATGCCAGCAGAGATGTTGGCCGAGGCCTTGCCGCGACCACAGAAGATGATTTCCAATTCACTGTCGTTGTTGAGGTCGGCCAAAACGGGTGCGCAGATAAGCGGATTGTTGTTGGTGACTGTGGCGAGCAAGACATTGCCAGCAGCATCGAAGATGTTGATGCCGCCGCGAGCATTGCCATAGGCAGTGAGGGCTACGATCTCAAGTATCCCGTCATTGTTGATATCACCGATGGCAGCAGGATATTGGGCCATGCCTCCGACTAAGGCCTGCGTCCAAAGCACGTTGCCTTGTCCGTCGATGACGTTGATTTCCTCGTTGTGGCAGAGAATGATTTCATCGGCACCATCGTTGTTGAGGTCGGCCAAAGCCAGACCGCGCATCGGCTTGTAGGTGGTGTTGGAACTGAAACTCAGAGGGAAGCCTTGCATAGGTGTCAGGCCATCGCGGGCCTTTGGAGGCAGTTGTGTCTGTATGGTTTCGGTGCGGATTACACCATCTTCGTTGAGGAAAGCACGAGTTGCCGGCTGTTGGGCATTAATTCCCAATGTCAGCGAAAAGAAAGCTAGGAATAGTAGAGATAACTTTTTCATAGTGATGTGTTTTGATGTAAAGGAAAGGCCGTCTCATTGCCAGTGTCACCAGCGAATGAAACGGCCTGAAACCATTAATTAATGATACAGATTATTTCTCTTTCTTGCAACCGCAAAGACACTTGTAGCAAAGGCCGGCGAGGCAAGCACCAACGAGCGGAGCCACGATGAAGAGCCAAACTTGACTCATAGCACTCCAAACACCATTGGTATTGGAGAACAAGGCCACGCCAAGTGAACGTGCGGGGTTAACAGAAGTATTGGTCAGCGGGATACTGATGAGGTGGATGAGCACCAAGGTAAGGCCGATGGCCAGACCGCCGAACTTGCCGTTGGCATGGCAACTGTCGGTAACGCCGAGGATGACCATCAGGAATACGAAGGTCAGCAGGCATTCAACGAGGAAAGCACCGCCAGTGGAGATGGCTTGGTAGCCCGTTTCGGGACCGCCGCAAGCCTTCTGGAAAGCTTCACCAAAGCCGTTGGATGCAAAGACACCGGTAGCGCCACCGCCGATGGCATTCCAAATCACAAGGAGCAAAGCACCAGCGATGATACCGCCGATGAATTGGGCAGCCCAGTAAACGAGCATCTCCTTTAAGCTCATACGGCCGTTAGCCCATACGCCAAAGCTTACAGCTGGATTGAGATGGGCACCCGAGATATGGCCGATGCCATAGGCCATAGCCACTACGGTGAGACCGAAAGCGATGGCAACGCCAAGGAATCCAACATGACCGAAGAGTGCGGTACCGCAACCTCCGAAAACCAAAACGAACGTGCCGAATAATTCGGCGAAAAACTTGTTGCTTGTTTTCATAACTTTTTAAATTTAGTTAGTTATTAGTGATTTAAAGATTTTATCCGATGATAGGTCAATTATCCAGTTCATTTTTCAATACTGCAAAAATACAAAAAACTTATTAGAACACAATTTTTTGTTGTTTTTATGATTTTGAGTTTTTTTTCTATCTTTGCACTTCCTAAATATCAAATTATGAAGGTGCTAATGAAGATATTGATTATTGCCTTTTTTGTTTTGCTTGTTTTTTCGGGTATGGCGCAGGAGACAAATTCCTACCGTTTTTCGCTTGAAGACTGCATCCGCTTTGCGTTTACCAACAGCTATGAGCGCAAGTCGATGAAACTGACAAGCAAGACTTTGGAAACGACTTACGAGCAATCGAAACAGCAGCGTCTACCCAACTTAAGTGCTTCGGTGGGACAGAATTTCTCAAATAATGAAAACGGTTGGTCGACTTCGGGTAATGTGGGAGTTGGCTCCTCGGTGACTATTTATCAAGGCGGCAGCATCAACAATACCATTGAGCAGAACCGCCTTAATGTGGAGCGTAACGAGGTGTTGTTGGAACGCTACGACAATCAACTCGCAACTCAGATTTTGCAGAAATTCCTCACTATCCTCGGTAATCAGGAATTGCTGAATTATCAACTTGAGGTGATGAACACCAGTCGAGAGCAGTTAAAGCAAGGCCAATCGCGTCATAGGGTTGGAACCATCCTTGAGAGCGACTTGTTGCTGCTTGAGGCGCAATACTATAGCGATTCGAACAATGTGGTCGACACCCGCATTAATATCGAGAATAATCTGCTGGATTTGAAGGTGTTGCTTTCTATGAATCCGACAGATGAGCTGGAAATTGTCTTTCCCAACACCGATAATCTTGATGGCTTGAAAGAATCATTGCCGTCAGAAGAGGAAGCCATCAGCCTTGCCATAGAATATATGCCTGATTTGCGCATAAGCGACTATGATATCCGTTTGGCCGAAAAGGGTGTGGATTTGGCGCGAGGCAACTACTTCCCGTCCATCTCCGCCAACGCCAACGTGGGTATGGGCGTGTTATCGTTCGACGGCGAGGACAACTCGAAGTGGTATGGCAAGCCAACTGAGAGTGTGGGTGTCTCGGTGAGTATCCCGATTTATAGTCGTGGCCAAACCAAAGCCAACGTGAAGAAGAGCCGTATCGCTTTGGAACAGGCCCAGTTGGACTATGAGCAGTCGGCTCTTTCTGTACGTCAAACAGTGGCGCAGGCCTACCGCGATGTGGTTTTGGCTTACAATGCGTATAAGGTGTCGCAGGTGAGGGAGAACGCCTATAGTAAGAGTTTTAATGCATATAACATTCAATATCAATATGGTACAATAACGACAGTGGAATTGCTGCAGCAACAGAACAATTACCTGAACGTATTGAATTCCTACATTCAGAACAAGTATTCGTTGGTGATGAAACGGAAGATTTTGGATGTCTATATGGGGAAACAGATAGGATTATAAGTTTAGAGTTGAGTATATGGAGTTTAAAGTCGTAGGACTATACATTGTGGCAGCCGCAAGAAAAAACGAAAATTGAAAATACTATATGAAGAAGAAAAGAAAAATAGGACTGATTATTCTCGGGATTGTTGTGGTGGCAATCGCAGCCTTTCTGATTGTAAAGGCCAAAAAATCAGCAAACAAGGAATTAGTGATTAGAACCCATACGGTGGAGGTGTATACCGTTGAGAATACTGTTACTGCGACGGGTACCATTGAGCCGGTGGAGACCGTGGAAGTCGGTACTCAGGTTTCGGGTAAAGTGGAAAAAATCTACGTTGACTTCAACGACGTGGTGAAAAAAGGTCAGCTGATGGCCGAATTGGACAAACAGACACTCAATCAAAGTTTGAGCCGTGCCAAAGCGAGTCTCACCTCTGCGGAGAGTCAGCTCAACTATGCCAAGCTGACTTATGAGCGTACCAAGCAACTCTATGAGGCGAATGCTGCTACCTTGGCTGCCTACCAAGAAGCACAAAACGCTTACACCCAGGCGCAGATGAGCAAGCGAAACGCCCAAGCTTCCTACGACCAGGCACGGGTTGATTTGGCCTATGCTGAAATCTATTCGCCCATCGATGGAATCGTTCTCGACCGCGCCGTTGAGGTAGGCCAGACCGTGGCTGCCTCTTTCAGCACGCCAACCTTGTTCACCTTGGCTAACGACTTGACCAAAATGCAGGTGGAAGCCGACGTCGACGAGGCCGACATTGGGCAAGTGAAAGTGGGGCAGCGTGTTTCTTTTACCGTCGATGCCTATATGGATGAGACCTTCAACGGCACCGTGAACCAAATCCGTATGAAGCCTACCACTACAAGCAATGTGGTGACTTATACTGTCATCATTGAAGCTCCCAACCCAGAACAGAAGCTCTTTCCAGGTATGACCGCCAGCGTGACCATCGTCACTGAGGAGCAAACGGGTTTGGCTGTCCCAGCTGAGGCATTCAACTTTTCACCTGACGAGCAAGTGTTGAAGGCTATACGCAAGGCCGACAAGCCTGAAGGCCAACGCCCACAACCGCCTAAGATGCAAGAAGGCGAACCTCAATCTAATCACACAGTGGTATGGCTCAAAAGGGGAGATGATATGATGCCGCGTCCCGTCACGGTGGGTATGAGCGACGGTGCCTACAAGATTATCGAACAAGGCGTGCAGGCCGGTGATTCAGTGGTGCTTTCCGCACAGTTCGTGGTTAAGGAGAAAGAAGTGAAGAAGGGCGAGAACCCCTTTATGCCTGGCCCTCCCGGAAGGAATAGGAACAATAACAGCAATAAAGGTGGCAACTCAAACGGCCAGAAATAATCATGAGCGAGCGGCATTCTATCATTAAGGTTGAGAACCTCAAGAGGACTTTTGTCGTAGGTAGTGAGGAGGTGCATGCACTCAAGGGTGTATCGTTCGACATCTGCCAAGGTGAGTTCGTGAGCATTATGGGCTCTTCGGGTAGTGGCAAGTCTACCCTGCTCAACATCCTTGGTTGCCTCGACCAACCCACTTCGGGTGAGTATTATATTGATGGCATTTCGGTCAGGGAAAGAACAAAAAACGAACTTTCTGACATCCGCAACCGCAAAATCGGCTTTGTGTTTCAGTCGTATAACCTTTTGCCGCGCACTTCAGCACTGGAGAATGTGGAGTTGCCTTTAGTGTATAATCCTGACGTGTCGCATCGCGAACGTCGCGAAAAAGCTCAATATGCCTTGGAATTGGTGGGCTTGAAAGACCGTATGGGGCATATGCCCAACCAACTATCGGGCGGCCAGCAGCAGCGTGTTGCCATCGCCCGTGCTTTGGTGAATGATCCTGTTATTGTGTTGGCAGATGAAGCCACTGGTAACCTTGACACCCGTACTTCCTACGAGATTATGAGCCTATTTCAGAATCTTCATAAGCAAGGCAAGACCATTGCTTTTGTGACGCACGAGTCTGACATTGCAGTATTTACGAGTAGAACCATCTTTCTTCGCGATGGTCACATCCTTCGCGATGAGTCCGTGACGACCAAATCAGCGGCCGAGGCCCTTGCGGCTTTGCCGATTGAAAACGATTATTGATATGGATATTCTGAACCTTATAAGGATTTCGGTTAAAGCGCTGCTACGCAACAAAACGCGCACGGCTCTTTCTATGCTAGGCATTGTGATTGGCATTGCAGCAGTCATTGCCGTGGTCAACTTGGGCGAGGGACTGAAACAAAGTACAGCCAATCAATTGTCGGATATGGGCACCAACCTCATTATGGTAATGCGTGCCAATCAGAGGCGTGGTGGTGTTAGTATGGGTTCGAGCAATGTGCAGTCGCTGAAAGTGCATGACTGCAATTTGATTGCCAAGAACGCTAAGAATGTCACTATGGTCAGCCCTGTGGTGAATAGTGGCGGGCAGTTGGTGAATGGTTCCAAAAACTGGTCAGGCACGGTGTATGGCGGATCGCCAGACTATCTTGAAATCCGCAAATACGAGATTGCCACTGGTGTCAATTTCACCGATGAAGATGTGAAAAAATACGCCAAGGTTGGTTTGATAGGCCAGACCATCGTGGAGGAGCTATTCGATGATGGTGAAGACCCTATTGGCAAGACCATCCGCGTAGGCAATATGCCGTTTCGGGTTATTGGGACTTTGAAGGAAAGGGGGGAGAATGGTATGGGTATGGATCAGGACGACCTCGTGGTGATGCCTTATAGCACTGTGCAGAAACGTATGTTGGGCATCGATTACATCCAGCAGATTGTGTGCTCCGCCGCTTCCGAAAATGTGGCAGAGGATGCTGTTGAGGAGATTGAATCCATCTTGAGAGCCTCCCACAAGATTCCAGACGGTGGCACTGACGACTTCGAGGTGCGTACCCAACAAGAAATGCTGGAAATGATGTCGTCTATGACAGGTATGATAACAACGGTTTTGGTCGCCATCGCTTTGATTTCCTTGTTGGTAGGATGTATCGGAATTATGAACATCATGTATGTCACGGTGACGGAGCGCACCAAGGAAATAGGTTTGCGTATGTCCATAGGAGCAAAGAACTCCGCCATTCTGTTGCAGTTCCTTACCGAGAGTATCATCTTGAGCCTCATTGGTGGCGTGATAGGTCTGTTGTTGGGCTTGCTGCTGTCATACGTGGTTTCGTTGGCTATGTCCCTGCCGTATGTTGTTAACGTGGGGTGGATGGTCATATCTTTTGTTTCGTGCGCTATCCTTGGTCTCATTTCGGGATTCTTCCCCGCATTGAAGGCCTCGCGCACCGACCCGATTAATGCATTAAGATACGAATAATCATTGCCTATGAATAGAAATTATGCGAATAATGGTGTAGATAAATATTTGTCAATCAAAATAATAGTTATTCTTTCGTTGGCCATTACCATTGCCTACTATTTTTTGTATACGCTGAATCATTATTTTGGACGGCCTTCTTTCGTCAACAAGGAATCGGAGCAGATAGTAGATAATCCCCAAGGTAAATCAAGGATAATACGGTTTTTGGATGCCCGTGCCAAGGCACAAGAGCGTAGAGAGGTACCCCCAATGTCACCAGAGGAAGATAAGAAAGATTTTTACCAAAAAGTGGCATTGAACATTCCGTTTACCTTCATCATGGTTTTTGCGGTGATGATGTATTGTAGAGGCATATTTGGCAAGAGCTTCAGGCGACGAAGCAACGAATTGGTGGTGATTATTTTGGGAACGTTGGTAATTACGTTTGTTTTGAGTGCCATGATTACCATAATTCAGATGATTATCTTTCCTCGCTGGCCTCATCCAAATAGGACGGTGTTCGCATATATCATGAGGGGTTATCTGGGTGATTGCTCACTGATGGCCATTGTTCTCTTGATGGTGTATTTGGTACGCACTCAATATTTAGGCAAGATGGCCGATGTCGAGAACGAGTCCCTGCGAGCTGAAAACTTGACCTCGCGTTACGAAACCTTGAAGACCCAGATGGATCCCCATTTCCTCTTCAATTCGCTGAATACCTTGAAGTCACTCATCGACATTGACACCGCCAAGGCAGAGGATTTTGTCCATCAGCTTTCTTCCGTGTTGCGCTATACTTTAAAGTACGAGGAGGTGGTGACCTTGGAAAAGGAATTGGATTGTGTGCGTTCCTATTGCAAGATGATGAAAATACGTTATGGCGACAATCTCATTTTCGACCATCACATCAATCATGACAAATACGACAATTATTATGTATTGCCTCTTTCCATCCAAGGACTGATTGAAAATGCAATCAAACACAATGTTGTCTCTTCGAAACAACCTTTGACGGTCCATATTTTGACCGATGATGATAACCATCTGATAATCAGCAATGAGATTCGTTCCAAAATCGGAAAAGAGGAAGGAACTGGCATTGGTTTGGCCAATTTGGCGGAGCGGTATCGTATCAAATGGAACGAAAATGTTGAAATTTTTGACGATGGAAAGATTTTTAGCGTAACTTTGCCTCTTAAACAAAACGAATAAACACTATGAAAGCACTGATTATTGAAGATGAAGTCATGGCTGCGAAAGCGCTGAAGAAGCTTCTTTGTGAGGTCAGCCCAGGTATTGAAATTGTTGGCATTCTTGAAACCATCGAGGATAGCGTCGAATGGATAGAGGAGAATCCTGTGCCCGATGTGATCTTTATGGATATCCATTTGGCTGACGGATCCTCATTTGCCATTTTCGATAAGGTCAACATCACCTGCCCTGTCATTTTCACTACTGCTTACGATGAGTATGCGCTCAAGGCTTTTGAGGTAAACAGTATCGACTATCTGCTGAAGCCTGTCAGTAAAGAGGCATTGGAACGTGCTATGCACAAATTCCTTACATTGTCGGAGACCCGTGTTAACACTGATCAAATTGACAAACTTATGACCCAATTGGGCGAGAAGAAGAAATTCAGGAACTATTTTTTGCTTCCCGAGCGCGACAAGCTCGTCCCATTGTCTGTCAGTAATGTGGCTTATGCGTACATTGAAGCCAAGACGGTAAAGATGGTTACATACGATGGCAAATCTTACTATTTGACTCAGACTTTGGACGACTTGATTGCACAGTTGGATCCACACGAGTTTTTCCGTGCCAACCGTCAGTTCGTCGTTGCGCGTCAGGCTATTAAGGATGTTTCAGTTTGGTTCGGTAACAAATTGGCAATCAACCTTACGATGGAGACCCCGGAACGAATTATCGTGAGCAAGGCCAGAGTGGGTGAATTTAAGTTTTGGTTTACCAAGCAATAGGTTTGTTCCTCCAAAAATTGCTGCTAACGGTGTGTTTGTTTTGTCTGTCAGGCGTCTGGTGTGGCATTGTAATACGGATCTAAGATAGACTTCATCGTTATGGTCGGGGCATTCGCGATGTGTTTTGGTATTTTTTTCGTTTCATGATAGAAAGTGCTGTCATTAGTGATGCACTCATTCCGCTGATGATGAAAAAAGCATGAACAATAAGTGAAATGTGTTTTTGGTGATGAGACTGGTTTTGTTTATAATATATTGATTAATAGCTTTTTAAACAATAAAAAGAAAAAAAGTTGTAGAAAAACGTCCAACATAAGGAAAAAGGTTGTACTTTTGTACCCACAAAACGATGCTTCCGTAGCTCAGTTGGTAGAGCACCTGACTCTTAATCAGGGTGTCCAGGGTTCGACCCCCTGCGGGAGTACAAAAAGAACCGCTAAATAGCGGTTTTTTTTGTGTCAAAGTTGAATTTGGTAGAAGATTTTGCAAAAACTTTCTACCAAAAATAAACAAAAATGAGCATCGAGGATAAAATAAGGAATCAGATTAAGAGTGATGAGGCGGGAGCGTTGTATTTCATTTCCGACTTTGCCGAGCATGGTAATGATGTGTTTATCAGCCGTGTATTGTCAGAGTGCGTCAATGACGGATTGCTGTTACGTATAGCCAATGGAATTTATTGCAAACCGATTGAAACAAGATTTGGCCCGCTTTTTCCTTCGGTTGAAGAGTTAGTCAAAGCTATTGCCCGTCGTGATAACGCACAGATACTGCCCACAGGGGAGACTGCGCAAAACCAGTTGGGACTTTCAACTCAGGTGCCGATGAATTCTGTTTATCTCACGTCTGGATCAGCAAGGAAATTGGTTTTACGAGGACGTACCGTTACGCTGAAAAGGTCGGTGCCTCGGAACTTTGCTTGCAAAAACGACTTTATGGCGGCATTAATCCAGGCTTTGAAATCCATTGGAAAAGCTAATTTGACCGAAGAACACTTGAGTACCATAGTGGGATTATTGAAGGAACATCTTGATGATGCCACATACGCTGATGACCTGAAAACAGCTCCTATTTGGGTTAGAAAAATGCTCTCAGAAATCATTCGTAATATCAAGCAACAAGAACTGGCAACAACATGACATCAACGATAGGAGGGTAATGCTCCAACAAGTCGCCGACAGTATCCATCTTCCCGATTATGCCATTGAAAAAGACTGGTGGGTGACAATGGTACTGAAGGGCTCTGTTTGAAACGGATTGTGCACCATTTTTGGAGTTTAGGCGGTACAAGTCTCAGCAAAGGATGGAACTTGATTGAAAGATTTTCGGAGGACATCGACCTGACCATAGACCATACCTTCTTTACGAACGACATCACCAATAACAACCAATTGAAGAACCTGCGAAAAAAGTGCCACAAATATGTCATCGACAATTTGACCAAGCAGTTGGCAACGGCTTTGACACGAATGGGGTTGCAAGGATTTGATGTCGTATCAAAAACCGTTGATGAGGAGGGATTTGTAAAAACTGCAATTTTGTAAGTAACTGTTCAAAATCAAACTGCCTTATCCTTTGACTTCGGGACACGGGACTTGGAGACAAGCCGATGTCCCGTAGTCTCGCGTCTTTTATGTAAACTAAATTTGCTCACCTACTTATTTAATCAGAAAACATTCACTATTTTTGCACCAACCACTAATAAAGATGGAGAAAAACGCTTTGGCGGTGCGATTTTGAATTATGTGGAAAAGGTTCAGAATGAGTGAGCTAATAAGGATTTAATTTGCAAACAAAACAATAATACGATATGACCGAACAGGAACTTGCCAGTATGATCTGGGACGTGAAGGAAACGATTCGCGACACTTATAGCGATGCGGAGGTGGAGGATGTGATTCTGCCTTTTACGCTGCTGCGACGCATGGACTGCATCTTGCTGCCTGTGCGCAACGAGATTGAAGCGGAGTTGGCCAAATACCCCGACGAGAAGACTAAGGAGGTGGTGCTGAAATCGCTGATGCGGAAGCATAAGCTTCAGTTCTATAACACCTCGGGCTTCACGATGAGCAGCTTGCTGGCCAAGCCTGCGGCCATTGGCCCTAACTTCAAGCTGTATCTGGAGGGCTATACGGACAATATCAAGGATATCATGAATAACTTCACGCATGAGGATGCGGAGAATGGCGACCTGACGAAGATCTATAGCCGCCTGCTGCGCGAGAACCTGCTGTATCAGGTGACGCAACAGTTTGCCAATATCGACCTCAGCCCCGAACAGGTGGATAACGCGAAGATGGGCACCATCTTCGAAATCATTATCCGCCGCGCGAAGGAAACGACTAACACCAAGGCGGGACAGTTTTACACGCCGAGGGATATTGTGAGGACGCTGGTTTCGTTGGTGCTGTGCGGCAAGGAGGATGACATTCAGGTGCCTGGGCGACACTTCTCCATCTACGACCCCTGCTGCGGCACGGGCGGCATCCTGACCGAGGCGAAGAAGCACATCGAAGCCGAGGCGAAGCGGGCGGGCAGGAATGACGTGAAGGTGATTCTGAACGGACAGGAACTGAACGAGAAGACCTACGCCATCTGTAAGGCCGACATGCTGCTGACGGGCGAACTGATGAGCGGTGACATTGAGGTGGGCGACACGCTGGCCAACGACAAGTTTGCTGGCAAGACCTTCAACTATATGCTGGCCAACCCTCCGTTTGGGGTGGACTGGAAGAAGATTGAGAAGAAGATCACTGCGGAGGCCGAAGACCCCAACGGGCGTTTTGCAGCCGGACTGCCAAGCACTAACGATGGATCGCTGCTGTTTCTGCAACACATGATTAGCAAGATGGACGCGGACAATGGCTCGCGCATCGGCATCGTGCTGAACGGCTCGCCGCTCTTCAACGGCGACGCCGGAAGCGGCTGGAGCAACATCCGCAAGAGCATCCTTGAACGCGACTTGCTGGATGCCATCGTGGCCATACCCAAGTGCCTGTTCTACAGCACTGGCATTGCTACATATTTGTGGATTCTTGACAACAAGAAGCCTGAAAGCCATAAGGGCAAGGTGCTGTTTGTTAACGCGGAGAGCCAAGAGGAGTTTGCGGAGCTGCTGCAAAAGAACCTCGGGCAGAAGCGTTACAGCATTACCGAGACGGCCACGGCGAGGATTGTGGAGCTGTACCGCAACTATGAGAATGCGGAGATGACGCTTGGCGGCGAGACGGTGCCTGTGGCGAAGCTGATGGATAGAGAAGACTTTCTCTATACCAAGGTGACCGTGGAGCGGCCATTGCGCGACGAAAAGGGCGAGCCTGTGCTGAAGAAGGGCAAGGTGCAACCCGACAGCAGCTTGCGCGACACGGAGCGCATTCCGATGAAGACGGATATTGACACCTACTTTAAGGATGAGGTGCTGCGGTTTGTGCCTGATGCCTGGATGGACAGGACGAAGGACAAGGTGGGCTGTGAGTTCCCATTTACTAAGCTGTTCTATCGATACAAGCCGCTGCGCTCGTGTGACGAGATCCTTGCTGAGCTGACGGCCTTAGATAAGGAAATGGAAAAGGAGTTGGCCAATCTGAAAACTCAAGAATGATGGAGGGGGCGTTATGAAATTATTGAAAAGCGAAAATCGGAACGTGGAATTTAAGAGGTCGTGGCACGACGATTACCTAAAATGGATCTGTGCTTTCGCCAACACAGAAGGAGGATCACTTTATATTGGTGTTGAAGATAACGGCGAAGTGTGTGGCGTGTCTGATTCACACAAGCTTTCAGAGGATATTCCGAACAAGATATTAAGTGCTATGGGCTTGATTTGCGATGTTGAAGTGTTAACTGATGACGGCAAGCAATATATCAAAGTTTCAGTTGGGAAATATCCTTTTCCGGTGAGCTATCATGGGCGGTATTATAAGCGTTCTGGCTCCACCACACAAGAGGTCACGGGCCATGAACTCGACAAGATGATCCTCTCGGTACAAGGCCGCACTTGGGACAGCGTCCCTGTTCCCAATGTTACCGCTGACGACCTTGACAACGACTCTGTCAAGATCTTCAAAAACAAGGCACTCGAACACAATCGTCTCGACCGAGAATCACTCGATGTGCCCAACGACGTATTGCTGCGTAACCTGCGTTTGTACGAGAATGACTATCTTACAAAAGCCGCTGTGATGTGTTTCCATCCCGATCCCGAGAAGTTTGCCACTTGTGCTTACATCAAAATCGGTTTCTTTGCCGACAATGATGCCGATATTCTTTATCAGGACGAGATACACGGCTCGTTGATTTTGCAGGTGGAAAAGGCTATGGACCTGATTTACACAAAGTATATGAAGGCTCTCATTAGTTATGAAGGTATCAATCGGCAGGAGACCTTCTTCTTTCCAAAGGAGGCATTCCGCGAGTTGCTTCTCAACGCTGTCATCCATCGGGATTACATGCGTCCCACGCCCATACAAATCAGAGTGTATGCCCACAAAATACGCATTTGGAACATTGGCAAAATGCCAGAGGAGGTGTCTGTTGAGAAACTCTTTGAGTCTCATCCTTCAGAGCCACGTAACCCTAACATTGCCAACGTTTTTTTCAAGGCTGGGTATGTTGAAAGTTGGGGACGTGGTTACAAGAATATCGCCGACATCTGTGCCTTCCGAAAGGCTGTGCTACCCGTTCCCCAAGAAAACTCTGGTGGACTGATGGTGGAGTGCCTTCCAAGCGAGAAATACCTTGAAGCTGAATTTGGCCAGGGGAGAATTGTGGCACACGACACCCAAAGCAATACCCATGAGCCTGACAATTGCACAGAAATTGCCCAGAAATTGCCCAGAAACTGCCCAGAAATTGCCCAGAAAACATTACTTGCCCTGATAAATAATCCAAAGGCTTCAATCAAAGCACTATCTGTTGAGACAGGCTTGTCGGAACGTACGATAAAATATCATCTGAAACTCTTGAAAGATGGAGGCTTCATAGAGCGTGTTGGTTCCGACAGGAGTGGCTATTGGAGCATTATCGACCCAAACAAAACCCAACAACAACTATGAAACGTTACGACAAATATAAGCCCAGCGGCATTGATTGGATTGGCGAAGTGCCTGAGCATTGGGAGATGACCAGATTAAAACACCTTTGTGAGATTTATGGGCGAATTGGTTACAGAGGTTACACTGAGGCTGATTTGGTTACTGAATCGGAAGGGGCAATTACATTAAGCCCTTCTAACTTTGTTAATGGTAGATTGGATTATACCAAATGTTCTTATCTTTCATGGGAAAAGTATTATGAATCACCAGAAATAATGATTGATAATGGTGATGTGATTTTTGTAAAGACAGCCTCTGTGGGAAAATGTGCGTTGGTGACTGATTTGCCGAAAGAAGCTACCTTGAATCCTCAGATAGTTGTTTTCAAAAAAATGAAATGCAATGGTGCTTTTTTGAATTATCTTTGTCAAACACCTGTTATTCAATGTCAGGTTATTACTTCTTTAAATGGCAGTACGATTGCAACGATTTCTCAAGAGAAAATAGGTTCATATATATTTGCTCTTCCTCCGCTGGCTGAGCAGGAGGCGATTGCGGCGTATTTGGATGCACGGTGTGCGGACATCGATAAGGTGGTGGCCACACAGGAGAAGCGGATTGCGCTTTTGCAGGAGCTGAAGCAGAGCGAGATAACGCAAGCGGTGACGCGCGGCCTGAATCCTGATGCCATGATGAAGGACAGCGGCGTGGAATGGATTGGGATGGTGCCGGAGCATTGGGAGGTGATACCATTCAAATCAAAATTCAAGACCGATAAGGGATTGAGTATTACGAAAGCGGATTTGGTAGATGAAGGTGTGCCAGTGATTAGTTATGGCCAGATTCATTCAAAGCAAAATGACTATGTTCACACTTTAGATCATCTGCTTCGATTCATTCCTGAAGAGATGGCTCCAGCCGATTCAAAAGCAAAGCTTGAAATCGGTGACATTGTATTTGCAGATACTTCTGAAGATGTGGAAGGTAGTGGTAATGCCTTTTATATTGATAGAGAAGGCATTTATGCTGGGTATCATACAGTTATTGCGAAATCGATTGAGCGCGTTGACAATAAGTATTTTGCTTATTTGTTTGCGACTCCAGTGTGGAGAAGCCAGGTTCGGTCGCAAGTTTACGGAGTGAAGGTGTTTAGTATTACACAACAAATCCTGAAATCGACATCGCTTATTGCTCCTCCTGTTGAAGAGCGAAAGCAGATTGTAGAGGTATTGGAAGAAAAATGTGTCAGGATTGATAAGCAGATTGAGAAGATTCAGAATCAGATTGAGTTGCTGAGGGAATATAAGCAGGCGTTGATTACGGAGGTGGTGACGGGGAAGAGGAGAGTTTAGAGTTTAAAGTTGAGAGTTTAGAGTTATTAGTTGTTCAGTTGTCGCTTCGCGTCATTGACTCGCTTCGCATCGTCGAATCTACGATTTGCGAGGAACGAAGCAAATTGAAGATTCAACGGAGTTAATCTAGGGTTGGGTTTTGAGTTGTTCAGTTTGGAGTTTGGGGTAGTAGGGCTGTCACAATTTCCCCTTCCTAAGGGGGGCAGGGGGATTGGGCAGCCGAGGTTGTTCAGTTATGGTGCGAAGTGTCGAAATGCGGCAAAAATGATGGAAAATCTTTTTTCTATGTGTATTGTCGTAAAAAACGTGTGTTTTTGCGATATGTTTTGGAAGATTTGTGTATTTTTGCTGTCGGAATTATTTGATATAAAACCGACAAAATGTATTGAAAAATATGGTAGAATCTATTGATGATAAGATACTTGTGTCGATAAAGAAACGCGGAAGGGGTTCGGTGTTTTCGACGGAAGAATACGCTCATTACGGAGACCCTGACGCCGTGCAGAAAGCTCTGAGCCGTATGGCACGGAAAGGGGTGCTGCTGCATGTGTGTCACGGCATCTATTGTTATCCCCAAATCGACAAGGATTTGGGATTGGGCGTGCTATATCCTTCATACGAGGACATCGCAAAGGTCATCGCCAAGCGCGACAAGGTGAGGATATTTCCAGCGGGTGCATTGGCACAGAACATGTTGGGGTTGTCGACGCAAGTGCCGATGAATGTGGTGTATCTGACCGATGGGAGCAACCGTAAGGTGAACATCAAGAACGGACGGGGTATCCTTTTTCGCCATGTGTCGCCGAAGAAGCTGTCGTTTAACGACAAACTAGCCATGCTGATTACCACGGCATTGAGGGATATGGGCGAAAAGAATGTGACGGAGGAGCACAGGATTCAACTGAAGAAAGTGCTGGAACAGCACCCGGAGCCGTTTTCGACACATGACATGAAGCTGATGCCTTTGTGGATCAGGAACCTAATAACAGAAATCTATGAACAATTACATACAACTCTCTGATGCACAGAAGCAAGCGGTGCTGCTGCCATTCAAGACGATGCGCTTTGGGAGCATATCCGACACCACAGGGAGAAGTTTACTTCTATCCTTGGGGTGGATTATTCGGGCGACATCCGCGACCGCATCTGTCTGGTGCCACCGGAGAAGCACATCGACGACTGGAGGAAGGACTACCAGTATATGTGTGATTCGATGATTTATGGTGAGAAGCCTACTTTTGCGGAGCTGATGGAGAGCATGAGGGAGCTGGAGCGGAGGTTTAGGGAGAGAGGGTAGGTGGTTTAGAGTTTAGAGTTGTTCAGTTGTCGCTTCGCGTCATTGACTCGCTTCGCATCGTCGAATCTACGATTTGCGAGGAACGAAGCAAATTGAAGATTCAACGGAGTTAATCTAGGGTTGGGTTTTGAGTTGTTCAGTTTGGAGTTTGGGGTAGTAGGGCTGTCATACTGTGGCAGCCGAGGTTGTTCGGTTTTGGTGCGAGGTGTAGAGACGCATTGCGATTGGAATTTTGCGCTCAGCGGTAAATCCACGACTTAAAAAATTGCGCTCAGCGGTAAATAATATATGATAAAAATTGCGCTCAGCGGATTATTTTTGCGTAACTCAAATAAAACCAGTATCTTTGCGGCATCAAATACATAAAATATGTCAGAAAGGATTTTTAGGCGTAAGGTTTACCAGAAAATGCTCGATTGGAAAACAAATTCGGCGGGCAAAAGCGCGGTTCTTATAGAGGGTCCCAGACGTGTTGGCAAATCCACCTTGGTGCAGCATTTTGCAGAACAGGAATATGAATCTTATATCCTGCTTGATTTCGCTAACCTTCACCCTGATGTGCAGGAACTTGTTGATACAAGCCTGACCAACTTGGATTATCTTTTCATGCGTCTGCAAATCATTTACAATGTTACCTTGGTTGAACGCAAGTCGGCAATCGTTTTCGATGAGGTGCAATTACAGCCTAAAGTGCGGCAGGCCATTAAGTATTTCGTGAAAGACGGCCGTTATGATTATATCGAAACGGGGTCTTTGATCAGTATTCGCCAGAATGTGCAAAACATCGTGATCCCAAGCGATGAAGACCGTATTCGGATGTATCCGATGGATTACGAGGAATTTCGATGGGCTTTGGGTGACCATGCTTCCATGACCTTATTGAAACAGATGTTTGATAGTCGTCAACAATTAGGTGAGGCTGCACATAGGTATTCGATGCGCGAATTTCGACTCTATATGCTGGTAGGAGGGATGCCTCAAGCGATCAACGAATACCTTGAAACCAAAAACCTTCAACAAGTTGATGCGATGAAGAGACGTATCTTGAATCTCTATGCTGATGACTTGCATAAGTTGGATCCTACAGACAAACTTCGCGCAATGTTTTGGGCCATTCCTGCCGAATTGAGTAAAAAGGCCTCCCAT
This sequence comes from uncultured Bacteroidales bacterium, assembly GCA_946405575.1. GTDB lineage: Bacteria > Bacteroidota > Bacteroidia > Bacteroidales > F082 > Limimorpha. The sequence goes on from CAMJHP010000020.1 coordinate 29,580, forward strand.
TTTCAGGCTACGACAGTCATCGAGAATGTCAAGCAATATCAAATGCAAGAGCTTCTTGAAATGCTACGTGAGAGTATGGTTGTGAATATTGCCTATCATGCGACAGATCCCAATGTGGGTTTGGCCTTAACTGCTGACAAAACTCGTTATAAAATGTTTCTGGCCGATACGGGACTGTTCGTTACCTTGGCGTTTTGGGACAAGGACTTTACTGAGAATATTATCTACCAGAAACTTTGGGCAGATAAATTGAACACAAATATGGGATACATCTTTGAGAATGTGGTGGCCCAGATGCTGCGAGCTACAGGATATGAATTGTACTACCACACTTTTCTCACAGAAGATAGGCATAATTACGAAGTGGATTTTCTGCTATCGAAAGGTCAAAAACTTGTCCCGATTGAGGTGAAGTCATCGGGCTACAAGACGCATAAATCGTTGGATGTCTTTTGCGGGAAATACCCATCTCGCATCAGTGAGCGCATATTGCTTTACACGAAAGACTATCAAAAGGATGGACCGACATTGTGTCTCCCAGTGTATTTTACGCCTTTCCTTTAAAATTGGAAACGTTCAGAGTCGCTGAACTTATAAGTGTTATTTTTGCAGAGTGAAAAACAAAACAGATAAGCTATGAGCAACGGATTGACTGAGAAACGCTTTGAAGAGCATATCACGGATTGTTTGGCTGGTAGTGCGATGTATTGCCAGCGCGAGCACCAGGACTTCGACATCAAGAACATGTGCGACCGTGGCGAGCTGCTGCGCTTCATGAAAGCCCAGACGAAGGCATGGGCCAAGCTGACAAAGGAGTTTGGCGAAGGTGCCTTGGATGAGGTAGTGCGTGTGTATAACAGCACCCTCGACAACCAAGGTATGCTGCATGTGCTGAAGAAGGGCATCAAGATCAAAGGCACGGAGGTGAGGTTTGTGGCCTTCAAGGACGAAATGGCACCCGAAGGGAGTGAGCCCGACCTGCTCTATAAGGCCAACCGCTTCGCGGTGGTGCGGCAGATGCGGTACTCTCTCGACAAAAAGGATAGCCAGAACAGCATCGACCTGGTTATCCTCATCAACGGCCTGCCCATCATCACAGCGGAGCTGAAGAATGAGTTCACCGACCAGAACTATACCCACAGCATCATGCAATACCGCAAAGACCGCAACCCAGACAACCGTTTCCTGCGGAGCTGCCTGGTGCATTTTGCGGTGGATAACAACTATGCCTTCATGACGACACGGCTGAAGGGTGACGACACCCACTTCCTGCCGTTCAACCAAGACAGCGTCAATCCGGCTATCGAAGGCGATTATGCGACGGCTTACCTGTGGCGTGACATCTGGCAAGCCGAGAGCCTGCTGAACATCATCGAGCATTTCATCAAGTCGTATAGGGTGAAGGTGACGGACAAAGAAAACACGGTTTTCTTCCCGCGTTTCCACCAGCTGAGGGCTGTGAGGAAACTGGTCGGCCTTGCCAAGACTGAAGGTGCAGGCCATAACTACCTGATTGAGCACTCGGCAGGTTCGGGTAAGACGAAGACGATGGCTTGGCTTGCGCACCAGCTGGCCAACACGATGGATGCCCAGGGCAACCCCGTGTATGACAGCATCATCATGGTGACCGACCGCATCGTGCTGAACGCGAACATGGCCGACGATGTGAATGCCTTTGAGGAGGTGGCCAAGACGGTGTGCGACATCCGAAAAGGATCCTATAAGCTGGCGGCGGCATTGGATGAGGCCAATCCCCCGCGCATCATCGTGTGTACGGTGCAGAAATTCAGCTTCGCGCTGCCGTTCCTGAAGAACAAGACGAATAGGAAGTATGCCATCATCGTGGACGAGGCACACACGGCCTTGGGCAACGAGGCCATGAAAGACTTGGCCGAGGCATTGACGGTGGACGATGGCACCCTGCTTGAAGAGGGCTTTGAAGACACCTACGACCTGACGTTGGCCTATATGCAGCGCATGAGGCAGAAGATGAGCCACCTGAGCTTCTACGCCTTCACGGCCACGCCGAAGGACAAGACCTATATCCTGTTTGGTCACAAGACCACAAAGGAGAGCAACAATGAAATGTTGCGCAGCATCGGCGGCGAGTATTACGAGGCGCACGACTACTACACCATGAAGCAGGCCATCGATGAGAAGTTCATCCTCGATGTGCTGCAGAACTATGTGACCTACCAGACCATGTTTGAGTATGTGCAGAGGGAATGGGATGACTTTGGTCCCAAGATGCCCGTCTATAAAGACGAGTATGAGAAGAAGAAGGCCATCAAGCTCATCATGGAGGCATTGAATGCCGACCCGAACAATATGAGGCAGAAGGCCAAGATGATGGTGGCGTATTTCATGCAGCACACCATCAACAAGATTGGTGGCCGAGCCAAGGCCATGGTGGTGACGGATTCGAGGAAATCAGCGGTGATGTACAAACAGTTTATCGACGAGATCATCCACTTGGAGTATAACGATGCCATCAAGAGCCTTGTGGCGTTCTCGGGGAAGGTGGAGCTTGACGGCCAGACCTACAGCGAGGAGAGCATGAACGGCTTTGGCATCAGGGATAACGCCATCCGCGAGCAGTTCAACAAGCCTGAGTTCAAGATACTGATTGTGGCCGAGAAGTTCCAGACGGGCTTCGACCAGCCTTTGCTGCATACCATGTTCGTCGACAAGCTGATGGGTGGCATCCAGTGCATCCAGACTTTGAGTCGGTTGAACCGCTGCTACAGAGACGGACAGATAGAGAAGACCGACACGATGGTCATCGACTTCCGCAACCATGCGGAGGACGTGCAAGAGGCCTTCCAGAAATACTACCAGCGGACGGAGCTTGAAGGCGGGGTTGACCTGCAGCGGCTCTACACGCTGAAGAACAACATCGACAACTACAAGGTGTATAGTCCGGACGAAGTGAGGACGGTGGCCAAGGCAGTGGTGGAGAATCATCTTGACATCGTGCCTGGTGTGTTGGCTCACATCGTGAACAACTACGTGCTGCCCATGGGCACCGAGGACAAAGACATGCTGCGCAAGTATGTGGAGCGGTACGTCAGAAGCTACGGCTTCCTGTCGCAGGTGATGGACTTCATCGACACGGATCTGGAAGAGTTCTACATCTTCTGCAAGCTGTTCTACAAGTATCTGCCCTATACGAAAGAGACTTTGCCGATGGAGATATTGGAGCAAATCAATTTGGAGAAGCTGCGTCAGCAGCTGACCTTCGACGGTGCCTTGCCGTTGGAGGCCGAGGATGCCACGATTAAGACCACGACAGGCCAGGACCCGACGGCGAAGCGTCCCGATGAGGAGCTGCCTTTGGCGGAGATCCTGAACATCGTGAATGAGCCGTACAAAGAGTTCCTGACCAGCCATGACAAGGTGGTGCGGAGCATCGTGGACGACATCCAAGAGGACGTGGAAATCATCGAGGCCTTCCGTGCTGGCAACAATCCCGACATCTTGGCGAAGCTCATCTATGAGAAGCTGATGGAGAAGGCCGAGGGCAACATCATGCAGTTTATGGACTTGCTGAAGGAGCTGAACGACGAAACGCCGTTCTCGAAGGCCTTCGTGAGCGCTATGGTTGACCTGATGGCCAAGAATACGGCCAGTGACCAGTCGCTGCCGTTTGACGCTCAGAAGCTCATCGCGGCCATCGTGGCTGACCAAGAGGATGAGTTTACGGAGCTGAAGTATTGGATTAGGCCGTTGCCCGAGGTGGTGGACACCTTCTTGCACCTGGTAGTGAAAGAGACGCTGCCGAAGTATGACGGCATGAACGACTTGATCAAGGACTCGCTGAACCACCTGTATTGCAGCGAAGGGATGCGCATGGTTGACCGCAGGAGGCATTTCAATTCCTTGCTCAGCAAGTATGAGGCCTTCCTGAAGAAGCTGTACTATATCCTCAACAACCATGAGATGCGGCCTGTGTTGGCCGACCATATCGCGCCGACCTTCATGGATGCGCTGCTGTCGTATTCGTGCCTGGCAGGATTGCGCAGCAACCCGAAGCCTGTGTATCAGAAATTCGCCACTTACTTGGAGCTGGTGAAGGGCTGGAGGAACGACGAATCACATGAGGCGGGCGTATCGACGGAGCAGGAGCTGAGAGCGGCGACGCATATCGTGGTGGCGATGTATGTGTTTTTGGTGTCGCAGATTACGGGCGAGCTGGAGGAAGTGGGGGCGATGGAGTAATGCTCGCATTCCGAAGTGCTACCGTCTTTCCCGTGAAGGTATAAAATGGCATTCATCTTTACTCGTCTAGATAAGCGTCCAGGAAGCTTTCTGCCAGACTATTGGGGCGGATGTTCTTTCGGGCATCATCTGGCGTGAACCACTGATAGGAGTCAATCTCTTGGTTGGGTGAGAGTTCGCTGTCGTCTTTCACAAAAGCCGTGAAGTTGCACATCAGTGTGTTCGATGGCTCAAAGAAACTGGTGCGGTTGAACTTGATGCGGCTGACGGTCATTCCTGTCTCTTCCTTGATTTCACGACCGACGGCATGTTCCACTTGCTCGCCACGATTCACATAGCCCGCCACAAGAACAAACCACGGCCTGCCATATTGTTTAATCAACAGGATTTTCCCATTTTGTTCGTTGATTACAATCATACTCACAGCCACGTTATACATAGGAAACCTGAACTGCTGGCATTGAGGGCAGTAAGGTACGATGCCTTCTCCCTCAAGTTCCTTTTCGACGAGCGGCGTTCCGCATTCAAAGCAATGTTTCTGTATCATATTGTTTGATTATTTTCAACATAATCTCTCGAATAATTCTGCGTATTTTGGGAACTGCTGTAATAATGTGTCTTTGTGTCCAAGTTCGAAGTTCTCAAAGCTGAAGGCAGGAGCCACAGCGCAGCCCACCAAACAGAATCCCTTTTTCGAAGGGATTTCTGCTGCAAACCATTGTTCGGGAAGGATCACCACCTGCATTTCGCCATCGGGCGAAAGATTGTGAATACTCAAATGCCCCTTGGTATCGATGACATAGAGGCTAAGCGGTTCGCCAGTATGATAGTACCAAATCTCCGTCACGCTGTGTAACCTGTGGAAAGCCGATATGTCGTTGTCTGTAAGCATATAATAAATAGTAGATATATCTTTTTTGCCTGTTTTGTCGTTGCCGTATAGCTGACGGTAATAGCCGCCTTCAGGATGCGGCTTCAGCTGATGCTTTTCAATAATTCTCTGATATTCTATGTTGTTAGCCATAATATATGAGCAAGATTAGTTTACATAAAAGGCGCGTGTCTGAGAGACACGAGACAGCGAGTCGTTGTCCCATGTATCGAAGTCCCGTGTCAAACGAATAGGTGGTTTGATTCTGAACAGTTGCCAGTCATTATTAAATATCTTCTTATTTCTTTCAATGTTATCTCAATTTGTCGTTGTCCAACGGGTTGGTTGCCATCGCCCATTATTATGGTTTGTTTTGTAGGGTGGCTGGGCCGAAATAGGCAGTATGGACATAAAAAAAACGCTGTGTGTTGTTCTATGCTGCAAAATTACAAAAAATGACGCAGCCCCAAGTGGTGTATTGGTTATAGGTATTGGAAATATTCCGTGTTTTTGGCCACTGAAAACAAATGATACTACAATACCATCACTTTTCATCGATACACCACGAGCAGTCGACTTATTCTACTACTAACGATTGAAATCCTTCCGTTGCATAAGTCTCCAGCTCGCCTTGCTTGTTGACGAAAATGTAATATGTTTCCACGCCGCTCAAACTATCGATGAGGGGTAGTGATTGTTCCAAACCCATCACCATACAAATGGAAGCCAAGGCATCTGCCCAGACAGAGTTTTCGGCAAGTACGGTTGCGCTGAGTAGTTGATGTTCAACGGGATAACCAGTTTTTGGGTTGATGCAATGGGAATATCGCTTTCCGTCTCGTTCCACATATTTACGGGTGCTGCCAGAAGTGACTAATCCTTTGTTACATAATGCAATACGGGTGTGTACAACTTGTTCCGAGTCCCAATTTTCAGCGGGCTTTTCGATGCCCACAATCCAGGGCTGTCCATTGGGCTTTTCGCCACGAGCTATAATTTCGCCGCCCGTGTCGACCAAATAGTTCTTGATGTTATGGCTGTCTAAGAACCCTGCAATCAAATCTGAAGTATAACCTTGGGCAATGGCATTGAAATCTAAGGTTATGGCAGGGGTCTCTTTGATGACTTTCCCGTTTTCGATGCGCACTTTTCGGTAATCGACTAATTGTTTTAAACTGTCGATGAGTTGGGGCGTGATGCTGTCACCTTTCTTGTAACTGAAGCCCCAAGCAGCCACGATGGGTGAGATGGTGGGGTCGAAGTAGCCGTTGGAAAGACGAGCGGCTTCTTGTGCGATGCGGAAGTTGTCGATGAAAATAGAGTCAAGTGTAACCTCCTCGTTGCGATTGACTTTTGAGATGACGGAATTGTGTACCCAAAGATTGACTGATATGTCGACGGCATGAAAAATCGAGTCAATTTCATGCTGAAAATTGCGTCCTTGCTCGTCAAAATAGGTCACGGCATAATATGAGCCTTGTGCTTGGCCTTGCAGCACCATCTTCTTAGGCTGCTTCTCACACGACGCTAGAACCGCCAAACCAATCATCATTAACCAAACCTTTTTCATAACGAATAACTCCTAACTGCAAACTACAAATCAATGATAGCACTCCATTTCCAAGCAAAGTTGTCCCAAACATTGGGCAGGCTATACGGTCCATAACGGTAAAACACTCCCGCTCCGATTTTCGTAAAAGGCGTGGCCAATAGCCCGTCGATGACGAAGCCGCTCTCTATATAGCCTTTTTCCATCGTCTTGAAGTTCTTGTTGGGGAAGGCATCAGAGCGTCTCAAATCGCCCCAACCGATGTTGGTAATGATGGATAACTGTGGCTTAAACCACTGCGAATCAGTCTTCCAAAGCATACCGTTGAAATTGTGGCTCAGATAAAGGGCAACAAAACGGTCGCAGAAAAACTCATCCAAGCGCATAGTGCTGAAACTGCCTGGCGAGTATATTCCGAAGCGGTCGTATGTACCAAGAATATTGAATGTTTCCATGATTGGGCATGATGCTGTGGCGTATCCAGCTTGCAGCATTACTTTGGCGACACCTAAATAATGTGTGTAGAAATATTTGGAAGCCTCAAACTTGATTCTGTCGTATTCAAACTCTCCACCTAAGAGGTTTGGGAAGGAATGTTGATACGCGACCCAGACAATGGGATAGAGGGTGCCCAACGAGCGAATGCCGTTTGGGGAGCTGATGAACTTCTCTTTGTATGCGAATCGGAGTTTCAACTCGGCAATGGTAAAACGGCCTTCTGTCAACGAGTCGGAGGGAGTAAGGGAGAACTGTGCATTATAATGCTTGTGGCTCTTGCTGAAGTTGAGGTATGCCTTAAAATAGCGGGCAAAACGGGTCGAAAAAGTGAGGTCGAAACGGTCTCTGTGGGTGTGGACGTTCTCGTAGAAAGTGTATTTGTAGTTGAATGGAGAAAAGACGGAGTTGTTTTCCATTTCAAGAAGACCGCCGAATTCACCCATAGGCTCCGACCTGTGGGAGTATTGGAAATCGAGTTCCATTTGTCGCTGTCGGTTGAGTTTCAGCTTGAGCCCACCATTGTAGTCCAGGCTTTTTATCCGTGTCCAGTAACCGAAAGAGCCCCGGAGACTGAGCCATCGTGAGAGTCTGTCGTTAGTGCTGGCGCCGAGGCCGAAATAAAACCCTCTTGTACCAGAAAAATTGATAGTTCTGTTAAGGTCGAGGTTGACTGGGCCTGCTGTGATGGCGGATTCATACAGCAGCTTATCGGTGAAGCCTAAAACACGGTCGAAGATGTTGTTGCCCTCGGTGAGCGAGTCGACAAGGAGATAGGTGGCTCTTACCCTTTGGGTGAGCGAGTCAATACGGTGTTCGTTCCAAAAAGTCTCGTCACGATAGGCGGCATCGGGATCCACTTCGATTTCTATGTCAGAGAACTGCCGCTTGCTGAGTTCGGGGTTGATTTCAATGTCACTTAGATAACTCTTGCCAATGGCGACCATGGGGAAAGTGTTGCCGTCCACACTGACCACCATACTGGGAAATTTCAAGTTGGTGTTGAGTTGTTTCGGGAACCATTGTCCTTCCACTTTTTGGTAAAGTTGCTGAATGTCAGCGATGAAAATGCCACCTGCATCATCGGGTGAGGCTTTCACGCTTTGCAAGGCCCACCCATCGCTGTTGACAGTCATTGTGCCGCGCAAGCCGTTGAAGGTGCTGCCACGTACCGGATGGAACGAGATCACATACAGAGAATCGCCTTGCCCAATAGGTTGAACGGTCTCCAAAGTGAAGAAATAATGCCGTTTGCTTCCTCGACTGATAGGGTTAACATAGTCTGTGCCAGTAATACTGATGGTTTCGTCATAAAAACTGACACTTTGCATACTGTTGACCAGATAAATGAAAGTCGGTTCCTTCATTCCGGCTACTTTGGTACCAAGCACATGCTGCAATTTTCGGTCAGGGGACTTGAACAGCACCTCTGAGGCTGTTTCCATCACCATCAAGTCGCTCTTTTTCATAATGCTGTCGAAAAGCCGAAGGTCGGTCATCTCAAGAGCGGTATCGTTGGCCAAAGCTTGACCGAAACTGCTGCTATCGATGGTGATAACCATTTTGTCGTAGATATTGTACCGATAGGAGTCCAACGAATTAGGATTGTTGGCCTTGCGATGGGCAAGTAGGCTGTCAATGATTCGATGAGCAGGGTTCTCGCCAGCTTCAACGGTGACTTCATTCAACTCAAATGTCATGGGCATCAGTGCAACATTGCACTTATTTTGGTTGGCCTTTAGATGAATCTCCTTGGGCTCGTAACCGATGGACGAGAATTTGACCTTTTGGATGAGCACTTCAGAAGTGATTTCATATTTTCCGTCGATGTCGCTGATGACACCGTGTTGTCCTTCATTGACGACCACATTGACGAAAGCCAAAGGTTGACGGTTGCGTTCATCAGTGATTTTGCCGCTCAGGGTGTATGATTGGGAAAAGAGCGCTTCTGTGGAGAAAATGAAAAACAGAAGGAACAAGGAGGAAGGAATCCTTAGGCAGGAAGAATGCTTCATTCTTGAGTTTCAATTAGATAGATGACTTCGTTGTCGCGTTTCATCAGATATTGCTCGCGTGCCACCTTTTCCATCGTGGCGGTATCATTTTTCAAGGCATCAAGGTATTCCTTGTTCGTCGAGATTTCCTTTTCGTAATACTCAATTTGTTGCTTTTGGTCTTTCAGCAACTTATGAAGCTTGATTTGTTCGAAAAGGTTGAATTGGTCAATAAATAGGATGACCACTACGAAGATGACGGTGGTGTAGACGTAGCGGTTGTTGAGTTTGCGCAAGACTTCCTTGAATGTCATAATTTCTCCTTTCTGCAAAAGTATACAGATCTGTCGAAATAGGTCGACAGTAAAAAAACCGAGCGCAAAGGTAATATATTTCGATGAACTCAATGAGCTTTTTTCTTAATTTTGCGCTCAGAAATCCTACAAATTTTGAAACTATGAAAAAAGTAATCGCTACAACAAAGGCTCCAGGAGCCATCGGACCTTACAGTCAGGCCATTGAGGCTAATGGAATGGTATTCATTTCAGGTCAACTTCCCATCAATCCTGCCACGGGCGAAATGCCGGAAGGCGTCAGTGCTCAGACCGAGCAAAGTTTGAAAAACCTTGAAGCCATCCTCAACGAAGCGGGTTGCACCTTCGACAATGTGGTGAAGTCGACCTGCTATTTGGCTGATATGAGCTATTTTGGAGAGATGAATGCTGTGTATGGCAAGTATTTCAAGGGCGATTATCCCGCTCGTGCTGCTTTCGCAGTGAAGGAACTGCCCAAGAAGGCTTTGGTTGAAATCGAAATGATTGCCGCAAAGTGATGTCCATATCTTTATCGTCCGCCTTTGGATTGGCTCCGTCGTCCCTTTTCACTTTGATTTCCACATTGTTTTAGTAGAGACTTGTGTGAGGGGAGACACTCTGCATCCGATGGAGCCAACCCATTGGAAGGCAAATGTTAGGAAGGGCTTAGGCGGATGATTTGGGTTACCATAAAAACTTTACTGTTATGAGAATCGTCTTTCTTGAACCGCTGGGCTTGAAAGTCCAGCAGATTGAAACCGCTTGTGAAGGTTTGAAAAAGGCTGGTCACGAAATTGTCATTTATTCCGACCGTAACGAGAACCTTGACGAGTTGAAGCGCCGTGCAGAAGGTGCTGAGGTCATCATCGAGAGTAACATTCCACTGCGTAAGGATTTCCTTGACGCTTGTCCGAATCTGAAGATGCTTTCTATCGCTTTCACGGGTTTGGACCACATCGATATAGAAGAATGCCAGCGTCGTGGCATCATCGTGAAAAATGCGGCGGGCTACAGCACTGAGGCTGTGGCCGAGTTGGCTATCGCTATGATGATAGATGTGTACCGTAAAGTACTTGAAAACGATGCGATTACACGCCAGTGTAATCGCAAGGGTATTATGCCTGGACGTGAGATAGGAGGCAAGACTATTGGCATCATCGGCTTAGGCAACATTGGTCAGCGTGTGGCCAAGTTGGCGAATGCTTTCGGTTGCAAGGTGTTAGCTTGGAACCGTACACCGAAACAAATCGATGGCGTGACTTTTGTAGACAAAGAGACCTTGTTGAAAGAATCCGACATTGTCACTTTACATATTGCTTTGAATGCTGAAACCTGCGATTTCATCACGGAAAAAGATTTTGCCTTGATGAAGCCAGGTACAATATTAATCAATACGGCTCGCGGTCCTGTCGTAAATGAGTTGGCTTTGGCCAATGCCTTGAAAGCAGGAAGAATTGCTGGTGCTGCCACTGATGTCTATGGAACGGAACCGCCTTTGAACCCTAAGAATCCGCTGTTTGACGCCCCGAACCTCATTATGTTGCCGCACATCGGTTTCGCCACCGAAGAGGCGTTTGGGCTTCGATTGGGGATTGTCGTTCGCAATATTGAGGAAATGGTTTGTTAACCTGCTTTTGAGGATTGCTTCGCAAGAAATTGTTCAAAAATCGAAATAAAAATCGTTCAAAATCAGTTTCTTGTCATAATTTGAGAGATTTTTGACAAGATTTTCATAAGATTTGACTTCGTTGAATACAGAGCATTTCTCGCGAAGCGATTCCGTCATTTAATCTAACTTCGGTCGATAAATCATATCTGCCGTAACGAAAGCCTCCTTGAATTTCGGCTTGATGCGGCGAAGGCTCTTTTCGGCCTCCACACGGTTGCGGAAATCGCCGGCACGAAGACGAAAATAGGGCTCCACATAAGTCAGATAGATGGGAATATCGGGGAACGCTTTCTCAAATTGGCTTTTTACATTTTTGGCATGGTCCAAGGCTTCGTTGCCAATTTCCATAAAAATGTGGATGCGGTAGCCGCTGAAAGAGCTGTCGACTTTGTAAAGCGAGCGTTGCTTTGCAATGAGGCTTTCAATGCGGCTATCTTGGTCAACATTCAGTGAACCATTGTTTTGCGCGAAAGTGAGAGCTGCCCATACTAAGCATATGGAGAGGAAAAAGATACGCTTCATAATGAAATTGTATTAGGCTGCAAAGATACATTTTTTTGACGATATGCAAATTTCGGTCGAAAGTTGTATCTTTGTGGCGCAAATCGCAGATTCAACGTAGTTAAATTAGAACGATGAATAGTAACCTTGATGCCAATGCTTCGCACTTGAGCAAGGCCGAAAAAGACCTTGAGAACGCTTTGCGTCCCGATATGTTTGAAAGCTTTGCAGGGCAGAAGCAAGTGGTTGACAACTTGCGCGTTTTCGTGAAGGCTGCCGCCCAGCGTGGCGAAGCCCTCGACCATACCTTGTTGCATGGACCTCCGGGTTTGGGCAAGACCACTTTGTCGCATATCATTGCGCATGAACTCGGTGTGGGTATGAAGATGACCTCTGGTCCCGTGTTGGACAAGCCGGGAAACCTTGCAGGATTGCTCACGAGTTTGGAGCCTAACGATGTGCTGTTCATCGATGAGATCCACCGCCTCAGCCCTGTGGTGGAGGAGTATCTTTATTCCGCCATGGAGGACTTCCGCATTGATATTATGCTGGAGACGGGTCCAAGTGCGCGCAGCATCCAAATCACGCTGAATCCCTTCACCTTGATTGGCGCCACAACCCGCAGCGGCCTCTTGACGGCCCCTTTGCGCTCGCGTTTCGGCATCAATTTACGCTTGGAGTATTATGATGCGCATACCTTGGCTAAGATTGTGAAGCGTTCGGCCAGTATCTTGCGTGTGCCCATTGACGACACGGCAGCCTTCGAGATTGCTCGACGCAGCCGTGGTACACCGCGTATTGCCAACTTGCTGTTACGCCGTGTTCGCGACTTCGCCCAAATCCAAGGCGACGGCACCATTAACTTAGACATCGCAAAAATCGGCCTAAAAGCTCTCAATGTGGACGAACACGGCTTAGACGATATGGACAACAAAATCCTTTCAACCATTATCGACAAATTTAAGGGTGGTCCAGTTGGTGTCAACACCATTGCTACAGCGGTGGGCGAGGACCCTGGCACCATCGAAGAGGTCTGCGAACCGTTCTTGATTCAGGAAGGCTTTATTATGCGCACGCCCCGAGGCCGCGAGTGTACCGATTTGGCGTATAAGCATTTGGGGAAGACTCGGATTAAGCCTACGGGGGAGATGACGTTATTTGAGTAAGATGCTATTTTTCAGGTTTGTAACCAATCCGCTTGCGAGGTTGGGCTTTTGTTTCCCTTAATTGGTCGAGGGCGTCATTGAGGGCTTCAATTTGTATGGCAATTTCCAGGTTGGTCTGTTCTTGCTGCTCATTGATGTCGTTTTGGTCGTGAAGTATTTCCTCAATATAGGCGTTCAACTGATCCATCTTGTGTGAGAGCTGTTCATATCGCAGTTCAGACACTTGTATGGCGGCGACGGCTTGCCTCACAGCAACAAAAGCTCTCATAATATTAATGTTTACTTGAATGGCAATTTTACTGCGAAGTAATCCTGAGAGCATTGCCACACCTTCTTCCTTCTGTGAATGCAAAGGGTGCATATTTGCTGTGCTGACCTCGTCCTGTTTTTAAGATGCCATTTTGGCACCTTAGAGAAGAGACTTCGTCCGGCGTCAGCTCAAACAAGAAGTCCTTTGGGAAACGTTCAATATTACGTCGTACTTGACGTTTGAGTTGCGCAACTTCAACCTCGTACATATCAGCAAGGTCACTATCCAACATTACCTTTTGCCCGCGAATCTCATAGATTACATTCTTGATATTTTCGATGTTTCCTGTTTGCACATCATTTGGGATGATTTTAGGGGGTTTTGAAGTTTCCATAACGATACTATTTTAGTTATTGCGCAGCAAAGATATATCACTTGTCAAGAGTTATACGTTGATTAAACGTTTGTAGTCGACTGTAGTCATTTGTTGTCGGATATATCATTGGTTTTTAATTATTTGATTTCAATGTCTTAATTGCATTAAACGCAATAGTTTTTTGAAAAGTTGAAAAAATCTATAGTTTGCATAGGTATTCAAGTATTTTCTTTATTTTTGCCTTCGGATTTGGAGCGCCAAGTCCGTTTTATAGAAGCGTTATGCTTGTCTTGTAATTGGAAACCTGAGAATCTTTCAATTAGCACAAGAGCGGGCATAATAGCCTCCGCATTATGCGTGGGCTGTTATTTCTACCACATTTTGTGCTATCAGGTTTTCTCAGGACCTCCAATTACGGTGTGGCATACAGTTCCACGCTTCTTTTGTGTCAATCAAATGGGATATAAAGGATATTCCCGTGCTTTTGAAACTGGAAGCAAAAAAGAAAACTAATGAAGAAATTGTTTGTTTTTCTATGTTTTGCATCAATCGCATTCTCGTTTTCGAGTTGTGCAACAATTATTGGAGGCGCAAAATACAATGCGAAAGTCCAAGTCCCTAATCATCCTGATGCAACTATTAGTGTCAATGGAGAATATAAGGGACAGGGAGAAGCCAATTTTTTGGTCAAAAGAAGAAATGCCGACAAATTGAGTATTACGGTACAGGAAGAAAACTGTGAACCCGAGACGACTCAATTTTCAAAGAAAGCTTTTCGTGGCTGGGCTTTTGTGGGGACAGTTGTAGGTTGGACAGGTTGGATCCCGAACACTTACATCTTTCTCCCATGGGGTATAGTAGTTGATGGCATCACGGGGGCTTGGTGGAAGCCTGATGTCACTGAAAAAGGAGTAAGCAAAATTGATTATGACAATTTCTTATACACCATCACATACAAGGCAGTCCCTAAAAAAGGTTCAACCATCAAACCCGAGGAAAAGGATAAAGAACTTAAAAATGCTACTGCAAAGTCAAAAACAGAAATACTTCGTGAGTTAAAACAACTATTTGATGATGGTGTGCTAACACAAGAGGAATACGAAAAAGAAAAAGCTAAACTTTTAGGGTCGGAGTAGTAATAATACCAAAAATTGCTTTTATAAAACTTAGGCAGCTCACGAGGCTGCCTATTGTATTGTGATAAGGATGGTCAAAGCAGGTGCTTTATGTTTAATTGGCCGCAGTTAATTCTTTCTGCAAAAACTCATAAATATAAGCCGGGCTTTGCAGATATAGACCTGTTTGACGGTCTTTCAATTTCTCGAAGACTTTTGAACTATATACTTTTTCGAAAGCATCCGACAATGAGAGATGGTAGTCCTCCTGTAGATAGGATACCAAAGCTTCAACGTCACAGTCCATTACAAATTGAAATTCGTTCTCGTTCATAGTCTCTTCAAATGTGAAATTGCTTTCTCAGAGCAAAAGCAATACTGGTTATTTAATTTTTTGTATTTTAGCTCTCTAACCAAATCATTTATGGTGATGATATTTTGCAGGTAACGGTTGATTTGATACACCACGCCGTCATCAGCAATTGGTCCGATAATAAGGTCGTATTCGTGTCGCTCGGTATTCTTTCTGTCTCGGTTTTTGACGATGAACTCAGCCCATTCAACGGAAATGCCTTCAAAAATCAATACCTGTAGATTATCATTGTTCTCGTCCCATTCGTATCTTTGAATGATTGGTGAACCAGCTTCGTCAAAATTGCATCTACGCTGTGCCATATCAATGGCTTGACTTTCGATGGAGGTTAGATAAAAACCTTTGCCAAAGTCCTTGTTAGGTCGGCATTTTGACAAGTCAATCGTGTCAAAAGGGAAATTTGTGCCGTGATAGAGTATCATTCCAAAGTCCCTCCGTGGCGTTTGCAGTAGGCAATCAGTCCGTCAATGGTGTCATCCAAAGGAAGTAGGTGCTCGGCTTGGTAGTT
>CAMJHP010000021.1 GCA_946405575.1 uncultured Bacteroidales bacterium
TATCCCGGTGAGGGGGGTGGGTTGCATACGCGTTGCGCACCCGTCCGCCACTCTCGCGCCCCCGGAGGGGCGCTTACCGTCCGACTTGCATGTATTAGGCCTGCCGCTAGCGTTCATCCTGAGCCAGGATCAAACTCTTCGTTGTACTATTGTTTTACTCAAATTTCTCTTCTGAATCTCGGGTTCCGCTTTCGTTCTCTATTGTGTTCCTTTTCCCGTGTTCGCGTCTCGTCTACACGACGGATGCGAACCGTTTTCTTGTGCTGGCCTCAAGCTTTCAAAGAACTTGTGCTTCCTTCTTCCCTTCAAATTAACCTCTCTTTTTTGTGGAAGCGGATTGCAAAGGTACGACCTTTTTATATTTTGGCAAGCAATTTTTTCAATTATTTTTGAAAATAAAAGTAATATTTTGATAATCAAAAAAATAAATTTAATCAAATAGTTGAAAATAACTTTAAAAATAGAGGAATTATTCGATATTTGAGGTTTGTGAGAGACGAAAAACAGTGCGTTGGCTAGTTTGGAAGAGGTAAATTGTGCCAACAATGATGAAATCTGCAAGTATAGCTTCGGCTTTTCTTTTGTTGACATGGGCCATTTGCTGAAATTCTTTCAGTGTGATTTCCCCATGTTCGGTTAGGTAGTGGAGAAGTTGCTCCTCCGTCTCAGTGAAAGCGATTTTGGCAGGTTTGGAGAACTTTTCCGCTTTCCATACTTTAATTAAAACACTATCGGCGACAAGATTCTCGTCTTTTACGCGTACAAAGATTTTGTAATTTCCTTGATTGTCAGGTGCTTTGTGCTTATGATTCTTGTCTTTCGGGATGATGACTTCAAGAACCGTTTTTCCATTGATTTCCCATTCTTCGGTGGAATAGTCCACTTTGGGTTGGCAATACATCTCGGCTGCGGCTTGAATCATATGGATTTCCTCATCGGAGCGAACACCAGCAATGGCCCCGTTGTCTTTGACACCAACCAAAAGGCGTCCACCGTCAGTGTTGGCGAATGCGGCAAGGGAACGAGCTATGCGTCGGCTGTCAGAAATCTCGAACTTAAAATCGAGCATCTGATGTTCTCCTTCGGTGATGAGGTTTTGGATATGGTTTTCTTTCTTCTTCACGGTTGGCAAAGATAGGTTTTTTTTCGATACGGGAGACATAATATTAATAAGGTGTAAAAAATGATGTCGAAAAAAAGCATGAGAAAACTAAAGACTCAATTGGCTTTGTTTTTGTAGTGGTATAGAAAAATCAAAAAAGTAGGGAAGGGCATTTTTAGGCCGCTATGGCGTGTTTGTTTTTGTGATGAATGTTGGCTTCAGTGGTCAACGAAAAACTCGAAATTCGAGACATTTGCTATGACAGTCACCTCAAGTTGTAATAATTTACAGAGATACATATAATGAATTTAAATAACGAATAATCAATAAGTTATTAAGATAATATAAATATAAACAGTTTTGATGTATATTTGTAAATAATTGATGAAAATAAAATAATGAAACAATTCTCTATAATTCAAATTAAAGTGTATATATTCAGTAGTCTATCATATATTATTTCAAGTAAAATGTTAATAATATGCTTGTTTTACATAGTTTTATTATATAATTAAGTTTTAAAATATAAATAATTGAAAAATAAATATATAAGCTCAATATATTAAAGTATTGTATCAATAGTTTATAGATAAACTAAAAATTTACAGAAGTAAATATTTGTATTTTGTGTTTTGTAATGAATTATTGTTTACTTTTGTAAATCAAAAATGGGTTTGAAATTGAAATTTTAGGAGGATGCAACTATGGATAATTTAGAAATGAAAGATAGAATTGCTCACATCATTCGGGCGAAAAATTTGACGGCTGCTGAGTTTGCTCTTAGGCTTGGCATACAACCATCAAATATTTCTCACCTTTTGTCAGGACGCAACAATCCGAGTTTGGACTTTGTGAAGAAGTTGAAAGAAACATTTCCAGAGTACAATTTGGATTGGATTATTTTTGGCAGTGGCCCAGTGACAGTTTCGGAACCATTTGTTGAATCAACCCCTGTCAGACAACTTCCATCGGAAGAAGTTCAGAAAAAAAAAGATGAGCTTTTGCAGGACGAATCCCTTTTTAGCCAACATGAGAATGTTGATTTGACACTAAAGCGGCTTGCCTCTTCGACGGATTCAGTGCTAAAACAGATCATTTTGGTGTATTCAGATAATACTTTTGAGTTGTTTTTCCCCCGATGATGAGATTCTATTAATTAAAATAGGTGTTGCAACGGAAAAATTTGTACCTTTGCAAACTTTTATTGAAGTAATGCAAACGGATATCTTTTACGAGCGTTTTGATGCTGTGATTCAGTCAAATAGGCGTGTTGTCTTGGCTTGTCATGTTAATCCAGATGGCGATGCTATTGGATCCGTCTTGGCTATGTCGGAGTTTCTTCGTGCAAGAGGTAATGAGGTCAAGATGGTGGTTGCTAATGATTTTCCTGAATTTTTGCATTGGATGCCTGGCTCTGATGACATCTTGGTTTTTGAGAAAGATTCAGAGCGCTGCAAGGAGGCTATTGCAGAGGCTGGTTGTGTTATGATGTTGGATTTCAATAACTTGCAGCGTAGTGGTATCTTGCATAATGAGATTGGGAAAACTCGTTGTCCTCGTGTTTTGATTGATCACCATAGAGACCCAGAAGAGGATAAGTTCTATTGTATGTATTCCAGCACTTGTGTATCAAGTACTTCGGAGATAGTGACAGAAATCATCCTTCATTATGGAGAAAAGTACTTAACGGAAAGTATTTGCACCAATCTTTTAGTGGGCATTATGACTGATACGGGGTCGTTTGCTCATTCTATCTATCATCCCAGAACTTTTGAGTTGGTTGGCCATTTGGTGGGAAAGTCGCAACCCTATTCTATGATTCACGAGTTGGTATATGATACGATGTCGGAGGATCGTCTGCGTTTGTTGGGGTTTGCCATCAACAATAGGATGGAGGTGTTTGATGATTATTCAACTGCAATTATAGCATTGAATAAGAGTGATTTGGACCGATTCAACTATCAAGTGGGTGACACGGAGGGTGTGGTTAATTTCCCACTTTCGATGAAGAAGATTAATATGGCTGTGTTGGTGACAGAGCGTCAAGACCAAATCAGGTTGTCGTTCAGGTCAAAAGGCAGTTTCTCGGTGCATGAGTTGGCCAATAAATATTTCAAAGGTGGTGGGCATACTAACGCCGCAGGAGGTACGCTGACTTGCTCGTTTGAGGAAGCTGTGGCACAGTTGAAAGCGGTGCTGCCTGAATATCAGGAAAGGTTGAATCAAGGGGAATGAGAAATTATTGTAAATGTTTGGTATCTTTGCTTTTGATAGCATTTTTTGCCTGTGGTGAAAAGACCACAAAGCAGCAAAATGTGGTGTCAAAAAGCGAGATGAAAAACAGTATGGAAACGGCCAATCGGTATTTGCTGAATGAGGAAGAGGAGGACATTGCGAATTACATCAAGCGACATGGATTGGAAATGATTTCTACTGGAACGGGATTGCGCTATCAAATATTGAAGCAAGGTTCGGAAAAACGGATTGAAAAAGGTGAAAAAGTAACCTTGGAGTATGAGCTTCGTTCCATCGCAGGTGACCTGATTTATTCGTCTGATAACAATGGAGTTATGTCATTTGTCGTTGGTGAAGGCGGGGTGGAGTCTGGGCTTGAGGAGGCTATGGCCTACCTACATAGAGACGATGTTGCCAAGCTGATTATTCCCTACCATTTGGCTTACGGCTTGCATGGTGACGACAATCTCATCCCAGAATATGCAACTTTGGTATATACGATAAAAATATTAGACAATCAATAAGTTATGAAGAAATATTGTGTAAAATGTGCATTGTTTTGCCTCTCGGTGATGCTGCTGCTTCCAGCTTGTACTCAGAAGTATCCAGGCTACAAGAAGACGCAAAGAGGTTTGTACTACAAGTTTTACAATTGCAACACCTCGGCCACCCAGCCTAAGTTGACAGATTTCCTAAAAGTGGAGATGGTTTGCTATCTGCATGATTCTCTTTACTATGACTGGCAAGGGACGCAACATGAGGTATACACGCAATTACAAGAACCGATTTTTGGAGGTGACTTGCAGGAAGCTTATGCAATGATGCATATAGGCGATTCTGCATCGTTTTATGTGAAGGCGGATTCGGTAGCAGCTTTGTATTATGAGCAAGATCCCAGCGGAGTTGGTTTGACCCCTGAGGACTATTTCCGATATGAGGTGAAACTCCTTGATGTGAAGACGGCGGCGGAATTTCAGGCTGACATAGAGAAGATGAAAGAAACGATGAAAAAGCAGTCGGAGAAGGCTTTGGAAGACTATGTTGCAAACAATAATATCAATGTAAATCCCGAACCATCAGGTGTTTACATTATCCCTGTTGAAAAGGGGAAAGGTCGTTGTCCCGTGAAAGGAGAGAAGGTCGAACTTGACTTTTCAGCTATGTTGTTGAATGGTCAGCTAGTAGGCTCTACTTTCGATAGTCCTGACAAGTTTACTTTTGTCTTGGGTGAAGGTTATACTATTCAGGGTTGGGAAGAGATTGTGCCGAAAATGCACCTTGGCGACCGAGTAAAGGCTATCATTCCTTTTGAGTTGGCCTATGGTGAACATTCTGTGGGGGAAATTCCTGCCTATTCCAATTTGATTTACGACATTAAGTTGTTGAAAATCACTACGGCAGCAGAGTTGCAAGCCGAAGCAGAAAAAGCCTTGCAAGCCTTGAAAGCCGAATCGGAGAAGGCCTTCTTCGATTACTTGAAGGTCAACGACATAACGGATTACACCGCTACGGGACTGTTCTATACCAAGTTAGTTGTTACAGATGGTAATCAGCCACAGAAAGGACAGATTGCACGTATCAAGTTTAACGCTTCGTATCTTGATGGCACTCCTTTGGGTGATTCCGATCAGTTGGGTGGATCGTATGATTTGGAATATGGTCAAGGAAAGGTGCTGAAGGGCTTGGAGGAAGGTGTTGGTTTGATGAGAATTGGGGAGAAAGCCAGGTTTATTTTGCCATATACCTTGGCTTATGGAGCTAATCCATACGGTAACATACCTGCCTATTCCAACCTTGTTTTTGACGTTGAGTTATTGGATATTATAGATAGTAAATAAGTAGATGAGCAAATTTAGTTTATATAATCGAATATAAGACTATGCGACTGCGAGACTACGGGCATTGGTATGTTTCGAAGTCCCGAAGACCCGTGTCAAATGAATATGAAGGTTAATTTTGAACGATTACTTAATAATAAATCAACAATTTAATTAAATAGTACTAACAATGAAAAAAAGTTTCTTATCTATGGCCGCTATGGCCTTGATGATGGCTGGCACAATGTGTGCTTGCACTGAGAAGAGTCCTTATCCGGGATTCCAAAAGACCCAGAATGGACTGTATTACCAATTCTTCGAGAAAAACGAAGGAGCGCAACCTCAAAATGGAGAATTGTTGGAAGTGGCATTGTCTTGTGTTGTGAATGACACCAGCATTGTCATCCCTGCTGTACAAAACGTGATGCAATTGGTGGAATCGCAGTTCGCCGGCGATTTCTTTGAGGGGCTTGGTATGATGCATAAAGGTGATTCAGCCTCATTTATCGTCAACATTGATTCCACTTATAAGTACCTGCTGGGTCGTCCTCAGTTACCTGAAGGTTACACCTCAACAGATGTAATGCGTTTCAATGTGCGTTTGAATGACTTCTATCCAGAGAGTGAGTATGCCAAGCATTTGGCTGTCAAGGTGAAAAAGGATGCAGAAAAGCATATTGCCAAGATGAAGGAAGACCATGCTGAAGAAACGGCAGTTGCCGCTCAGCAATTGGCAGATTATTTGGCAAAGAATAATATTACTGTTGAGCCTACCCAGTCGGGTCTTTACTATGTGATGACTCAGGAAGGCAATGGTGAAAAGCCTGAAGTGGGTCAAATTGTGAAGGTGCACTATACGGGTAAACTGCTTGACGGAACGGTCTTCGATTCCTCAGTCGAACGTGGTGAGCCTATCTCCATCCCGATTGGCGTTGGCCAAGTCATCCCTGGTTGGGACGAAGGTATTATGATGATGTCGAAAGGCGAAAAGGGCGTGCTTTACATTCCTTATTATCTGGCTTATGGCGATAGACAGGCTGGTGATAAGATTGTTCCTTTCTCCAATCTGGTTTTTGAAGTTGAACTGATTGATTTCGAAACAGCTAAATGAGATGAGACATCATCTTGGATGGGCTTCCTGCTTGTTGGTTTTCATGACATTCGCGTCATGTGGTAATGATTCCATTTATTCGGGCTTTGAGAAAATGGAAAGCGGAGCCTATATGAAGTTTTACAGCAAAGGCAATTCGGAAGTGATGCCTCGTTTGAAAGATGAGGCCACTTTCGAGATGTCTCAATATTTCAATGATTCTCTGCTGTTTACCACTGCTGGTGACGAGCCTATGCGCATTGTGCTGACCAAGCCCGAATTCGTGGGTGATGTGGCAGATGCCCTATTGATGATGCATATAGGCGATTCCGCACGTCTTGTGGTGTTGACTGATTCGGTGTTCACCACTATGTTACAGATGGAGGAAATCCCAGAGGAGTTTGCGGGTAAGCCCATATATTATGATTTGAAGCTCCTCTCTGTGAAACCATTCGAAGTGCTTTATGCAGAACGTAAAGCTTTGCTTGACAGCCTTATCTCGGAAGAAGAGGCTTTCCTGACTCCATTACGCGATGACTCCAAGAACACTTTGACTGAGTCGGGCATCATTATTATGGAAAAGACAGGCAAGGGCAATGTAGCCAAGATGGGTGATTATGTCAATTTCGACTTCACAATGTGTAGTCCCAAGGGCGACACCATTATGAACTCATTTGGGGTTGAGGCAGTAGAGATGCAATATGGCGAAGAGTTCATAGGCGAAGGTTTCAACGAAGCCATTGGTATGGTGCCCGAAGGCGGAACGATGCGCTTTGTGATTCCATCTGAGTTGGCTTTTGACAGTGCAGGTTACGAGCAATATATCCTTCCTTACACGCCTTTGGTTGTCTTGATGAAGATGAACCGTGTGATGGACAAGGCCGCATACGAAAAGCATCAGGCTGCTTTGGAAGCCGAGCAAGAGGCTGAGAGAAGCCGTATGATGGCCTTGGAAGACAAAATGATTGCCGATTATATTTCGGCCAATGGTATTACTGAGGCTCCAACGGAATCAGGCCTTTATATCATCCGGCAGGAAGAAGGCGAGGGCGAGGTAGCTCAGTGGGGCGATGAAGTGGCTGTGCACTATGTGCTGAAGAACTTGAAGGGCGAGCAGTTGGAGTCGAGCTACGACTATGAGCGGCCGATGTACTTCAAGATTGGTGGCGGCGAGATGATTCCTGCCATCGAAGAGGCCTTGATGACTATGGCTCCTGGTGCGAAGGTCACTTTGATTACGCCTTCGGCATTAGCTTTCGGCGAATTTGATTTGGGCGAGACCTTACCCCCTTATTCTCCTTTGAAGATTGAATTGGAGTTGGTGGAAATCAAGTGAGGTAAAGGGAAACAAATCTTACACAAATGCTCTGCATTCAGCGAAGCTAAATCTTTCGTGAATAAAGGAATGCCGCCAATGATAGACGGCATTCTTTGTTTTTCCGTTCCAGCGGATTTGCAATCCGCTGGCCTTGGATTTGGGCATTTGCAATCCCCTAAGTTGCTATTCCTTCACCACCTTGTCCGTAAAGCTCTTCCCGTCCTCCAGCGTGACTTTCATCAGGTACTGCCCCGCCGCAAGGCCATTCATATTGAGACAGTCGAAATCCTGATTCTGTGTATGTATCAGGTGACCTTGCAAATCGTAAAGGTCGATTCGGGTGGGCTTCACGTCGGGAGAATAATGCAAGTGCAGATTGTCTTGTGCAGGATTGGGATAATAGTTGTATGGGCGCACAAGGATACCCATTTCTTCAAGGTTGTCATAGTTGTCCTTAATGACTACCACCGAAATGCTATTAGGAAAAGCAAATGCATCGAATGAACTCACAGCAATGCTTCCGTCATCCAATACCTTCATGTTGATGGCATGATGGAATGTGTCTTCAGATAGGAAATGACGCTCCCATTGGATATTCAAGTCTCCATCCAAGCGGAGCAAAACCAAGTGATTGGGCGCGACAACGTTCGTCATATAAGAAAGGTAGATTGTGTTGCCGTCTATCGCTATTGCGCGAATGGCTTCAGGAAAATATAATGATCTGCCAAAAAGTGCTGATACTTGCCTCATATGTTGCCTGTTGCGCTTTTCCAAGATTATCGAACTATAAGTATAACTGGTTTGGGGATCATACTCGTAGTATTTGTTAACTAGAAGATAGTGCTGGTCGTCAACGGGCACGAACTGATCGTTCCAATTATGAGTATACCAATGAATCCCTTGGTAGAAATAAAAACATTTCTCCTCTACCACATTGAAAAGATTGTCCAATACATATAGACGATAGGGCGGATTGTCGTGAGTATCGCTAGCATGGTTGCTTCCCCAATAGCAGTATTGCACAGGGAATTCGTTGAACATCCCCGTATGTTTCTCCATCAGCATGTCGAAATACCTTATTTGAGGAACTTCCGTCCTGCTTTTCAATGTGCCGTCAAAGCCGATTCGAAGAAAATAGGTCATGAACGTCTCGTTAGGGTCGTCTTTAATGCTGTATGAAGCGATAATGTCTCCATTTGGTTCAGAGAATAAGTCGTATGAGTAATAGGGAAACAGCTCTGTAGAATGGTCGATTTCAAAGATAGTGTCACCGATATAGTTAAGGTACGTATCAATGGTTCTCATCCGGAAATAGAGTGTATCATCAATTACTAGGAAATTGGCATAGACAAAATGGTCGGGATGTTCTGGATCGCGCTCGAACAATGCCGCTGCGCTATGGTCATCATATACGCTATCATATTCAAAGAGTAACGAGTCTCTTACGATCCCGTCAGCAGAGAACTTGTAGAACATCTTGCCAATGGGAGATACTATACCAGGCGCATATTCAGGAGCCAACCAACTCTCAACAACCAAGCATTTGTCGGTGGTTTCCACAAATTTGAGATCGACTCCGGTGAGGAATTGGCCGTTTGAATGCGAGAACTCTGTCACAATTTCCTGTCCTTTCGCTAAGCCTGCAAATGTCAAAATGCCTAGAAAGAGCAGCGTTTTTTTCATTAGATGTAGTGAAGCTGTATTCATGTGTGTGGGGTTTAAAGTTTACAAATGCAAAACTAGTCAAAGTGACAACTTTTATCACACGGTTTGGGCAAAAGTACGGATTTTTTCAACGGATAAAACAATATAGTATTGATAATCAATACTTTAAAAAACTAAAAAGTACGGGTTTTTGTTATCCAATCAATTGGGAGATGGCATCCGAACCCGCCTTTTTCCTTATATTCGTACGGTATTTTGTTACTGTATTTGTGCTTAAACCTAGAAGCTCTGCCTCTTCTTTCACTCTGAACCCGAGGAAGGAAAGCACAACGATGTGCCGTTCGGCTTCTATCAATTCGGGGTGTTCGCTTTGCATCCTTTCCAAGGCTCCCGGATAGGTGGCGCTAAACTCTTGGACGATACACTCTAACTTGTTTTCCTGCTTTGAGTTGTAGAGTGCCATCGTGCGTTGTTGAAGTGCCTGTTTCGAATGCTGCGAGGCTGCATCAAAGTCTGACTGTAATTTGCGATAAGTTTCTTCTTGTCTCAACATTTCGATTTCCTTGTTTTTGCGGTAACGGTTGGTTAGCCATAAAACCACCAGAAGTGCTCCGGCTGCCAAGGCGAGCAACAGATATAGTTGATAACGCTTCACTCGTTGCTCGTGCTGTAACCGCAATATTTCCAAATTCTTTTCATAGTCGTTTTTCACGCGTTCGACGGCTTGGGGCCTGTCTTCCATGTTCTGCTGCATTTCGATATAATGGTGCGCGCACTCCAAAGCATTTTCCTTGTCACCAAGCGCTTCGTATGATTTGTATAGGCGGTAGTAGTTGTCCGAGTTGACTTTATTCGGGATTATCTTAAAATGAATCTGCTCCAGAAACTCTAATCTTTTTTCCGAGTAAAACATGCAAGAATCATATTGTTCAAGCATATAGTACAATCTACCAAGTTCGTCATAGAGACCGTCCTTATACTTGAACAGTTTGCCCTCGTATAGACTCAATCCTTGATGGCATTCGGTAACAGCCTGCCTCAACAATTGTTCGCCTTCATCATCGTTTTCATAGTTCTTGTCATCAAAGCGATGCCTGTAATATGAGGCCATTGAATAATGGAAATAGGAAATGTTTCCTGTATCGTTGGATTCTTCAGCGATATGAAAACATTTTTCGTACCATATGCGGCAACTGTCATACTCTTTGAGTTGTAAATAGGCCGTTCCCAGCATAAAAGCTGAACTGGTCTGTAGCATGGCAGGTCGTTGTCTTTTCTCGAAATAAATGGCAGCAGGTCGCAAACAATTTAGGCCTTCGGCGAAATAATCATTGTCCACATAACACATGCCCAAGCGCATTAACAGCTTGTTTTTATAAACATCAATGTCTTCCTGTGCGTTCCCTAATCTGACGAGGCGCTTATCCATAGACTTGCACTGTTCCATGCTTTGATAAGCTTTTTGTAGCCAATTCAATTTGACCTGTTCGCCTTTTCCTTTTTTGAAGGCGACACGTGACAGGGCTTCACAAGTCAAAGCCTCGAAATACTTTTCATTGCTTCCAACAAAATACTTTTCAGCCACTTGAAGCAATGAATCGGTCTCATCATCATATAAGAACTTGGCATCTCGTACCCGTACCTTCATTAAGCAATAGTGAGCCTTTTCCTTATCCGATAATGCTGTTATATCCAGCGTGTCGAGAATCTGCGTGGCACTGTCTGGATTATGTGAGAGAAAGGCTTCCACTTGATAGAGCATATCTTCCTGCGGTGATATGGATAGAGGATGTTTGTCGCAGGCGACTATGGACAAAAACAAAAGACTTAGCAAAGCAAAAGGTGTTTTTTTCATCGCATTGAGGTTCATATACTATTTAATTGATGCGACAAAAATACATATTTTTTATTTCAGATTTAAAAATTCCTCTTTATCTTTTGTTTTTACTTTTTTATTATCTTTTCGGAATAGTTTGTCCCATCATAAAAGACAACTTTCAGCACATATTGTCCTGCCAAAAGACCTTCCATATCAAAATGCTCAAAATTGTCATTATGCTTTCGTATGAGCCGTCCTTGCATGTCGTAGAGTTCCAGGGCCTTGGGCTGCACATCGGGAGAATAATGCAGACAAATCTGGTCGTGCACAGGGTTGGGATAGGTTAGATAGGGGCGAAATGCGTTCCCAAACTCAGCAACGTTTTCGACCTCATCGTACATTAGTGTTAAGAACAAGCCTCGTAGCCATGGCTGATTATTGGGATTGGATTGATTATTAAAATCCCAATTGATGGCAAAAGTTTGGCCGAATACAAGTACGGCTCCATCGCCGAACACTTTCATCGTTGTTGGTTCGCACATGAATTCTTGGTAAGGTGCTTGCATCCGCATGGCATATCGTTCCCATAGGATGTTAAGGTCGGGGTCTACCTTGACGGTAGCCACATAGTGACAGGAATCCATATCCAAGCCGAAGAATGAATAACAAATGTTGCCATCTCTGTCTTTTTCCATATTAATGCCTTTGACTTGATTGTTTGGTCTTGGACAAGGCTGAAATTGAACCTCATCGATGACTTCGCTGTATTCGTTCACTTTTTGTATGACTGTTCCCCATCTTGTAGGTTGCCACCCTATATTCCTTGAAAAATATGCTGTACCGTCGCCTTGGCTTATCATAAGGTCGGAATAGGGATTGATGGTATAATAGTAATACGGGTATCCACTAATCGAATCGTTAAGTTCGAAACTATGTCTAATGTTGAATAAAGAGTCAAGTTCATACCCCCACACCGTACCCTCTTTCATATTGAGGTTTCTTACTTTGGCTCCAAAGTAATCATATCCCAATGGGTTGTTACCATTTTGTCTCAGCCCGTCTTGACGGACATAGCCGAGTGAATCTGTAATGGGCATAATACTATCATGATAAGCTTTTGTGTGTTTCAAGGTTCCGTCCAGACCATAACGAGCAAAACAGGTCTCGCTTTCCGTCCAATTCCGATAGGTCAAGATGATGTCGTCGTTGCTGTCGAGTATGCAGAAATACCCATTTGTAATTTCTTCAGGAACAGGGAAGGTCACTTCCAACTCATCGTTAAAGTTTAAATCATCATCAAAAAACTTGATATTCAAGCAGGTTCCATTTGCTGTGATCCTATTAATCATAAGATTTCTGTATTTGTTGTCAGTTTTGTGAAGCTGTTCCAGAATATCTTGCGCAACAGAATTGGTATCTTCAAAAAATATGGAATCCATGATAGCCGCTCCATATCTGGAGATTTTGTAATACTTGACAAGATACGGGATAAATTCCTGGTTTATGTCATTTGTGGTCAGTGAATCTTGCTTACATTCGATGAGAATGTTCCCGTCAGCTAACTGGATGGCATTACCGGGCCATAGGCAGTAGTGTCCGGCTAAGTGGTTAGGGATGGAGTCGCAATGTTGGGCTTGTAATACACCGGTTGTTGTCATTAGAGCCATTAGGAAAATAATTTTCCCTACTGTACAAGTGGTTTTGTTCTTTTTCATCTTAATCTGTTTTTGAGGTTAAGCAATACGTTGTTATTTGTTTGTGGCAAAAGTATACAAAACCAGCGCGAAATTTCAGAGGAAAAGCCCAAAGTATTGGTTTTTGTCCTTGTCAAGAGCGTTAATTTGCTAAAACACAAAGAATTGTTGAAACTAAAAGTATTGTTTTTTCCTAATGTAAAGGTGCCGTATTACCGTATTTTCTTGAAAATGAATGTCAAAATACATAAAAAAGAGGACTTTTCTGTCTTCTTTTTTAAGGTAAGGTGTTTCAGGTTTGCGAAAAACAAATTATTCCTCAACAAATTCTTCCTTGTCCGCATAGAACACGTCAATCGCGGCAATCAGGGCAGCGAGGCTCCACACAGGGATGGCCAGTTTGTCGGTGTCCAAGAAGTTGTTGAGGAAACCGTGGATGAAATAGCTGATGAAGGCGAGGGTGGCACCCAATACCAAGACCTTGGCCTGCTTGTTCTTACAACGTCCGTAGGTCTTCAGGCCGCAATACACCGTCACGATGACCAAAACCAATACGAGAAGCGAGCCTACGATGCCTTGTTCGGCCAAGGGACCGAAATACTCGGAGTGGGCATTGCCGCCATCGCCTGCATTGGTGCTGATGATGGTCTTCTCCTTCGACATCTGATAAGGCGCATACACGAATTGGTAGGTGCCAGGGCCCCAGCCAAAGACTGGCCGCTCATTGAACAAGCGGAAGGCCGACTGCCAACGGTTGATGCGTTCGAGGTTGGAGGCATCGGTGGAGATGTTGGTGATGGATTGGATGTTTTCCACAAGGTCGCCCGAAGCGTCTTGGTTGTTCTTCTCCAAAGCGTCTATGATTTGGTTTTGGAAAGCGAAGAAGAGACCCACTAGAATTGCGATGGCTGCTGCAATCCAACGGAACTTTATTTTCAGCAACACGCAAATCAAGACGGCCAAAGCAGCAATGATACTGAGCCATGCAGCACGGCAGTTGGAGAGTATCAAGGCGATGCTAAGTAGGACGACAACGCCGATAATAATGATCCTGCGGCTCTTCTTCACGCCCGGAATGAAAGCATAGGTGAGGGCAAGGATGAGATAGATGGCCAAAGCCGCACCATAGGCCGTGTGGTCGTTATAGAAAGGTGTCATCACCCAGTGGGCCGAGTCGCCGTCGAAGCCGAACTGGGAATGGTGGATGATGGTGTAGATGCACACGATGCAGAGTGCTGCGATGTAGAGCCAAATGAACTTATGGATGTTTTTAGGATCCTTGAAGAGAATGGCGCAAAGGAAGAAGGCTGGCACGACAAACCATAACCTTGATGCGATGAACTTGATCGACACCACGGGCATCTCACTTGTAATGGTGGTGACGAGCATCCAGGCGAACATGCAATAGATAACAATGGCGATGGGATGCCGTGAGATGCGCCGGTCAAACTGGCCGTCGTAGAGCATTTTGGCCACAAACAAAACCAAGATACCCATCAACAATGGCTCAGCAGGCAGCGAGATGGCCAAGCCTGCATCAATGGCTTTCAGATTGATGGAAATTGGTACGGTGAAGGCCGTGAGCAACAGAACTTTGTCGAGGGAAAAAATGTAGAGTAACAACACACCAAGCACTACGGGAAGGGCAAAGAAGAGGTAGGTGTTCTTTTTTACCACAAGAAACAGTCCCACGGCCACAAAGAGTGCCGCGATGAGATAGAGCCAGGCTATTTTCGCTTTCTTCTCCACTGCTTATTACTTGTTTTCGCCTACGAAACGTTTTCTGTTCTCGATGATGAAGATGACCACGATGGAGAGCAGCATGGCACCCAAGGCGCTCAGCGCGACCACTACCCAACGCACGGGGAAGGCCTTCTTATCGGCTGGGAAAGGCTCGGTGACAATGTTGGAGTAGGTGAGGTGCGAGTTGAAGAAACGCAGGTTTTGTTCGTAGTCTCTCTTGATGAGGGAATAGGTGTTGGCCTCGGCAATGATTTTGGTCTCCAAGTCGACGGCATCGGCACCGTATTGTTCAAGGTTGGTCTTCAGTTCGTTGGCTTTTGCGGAGCCATTGATAAAGCCTCTCGTCACTTCGCGCAGCTGGCCCGAATAGTTGAGCACGCCATAGTTAGTGGCGAGGTTGGTGAGGTTTTGCTTTAGCGAGTCTATGTCGTGTTGTTTCAATTTCAGCTGCATATCGTACATAGCCACTACTTCGCCCACTTTTTGCGTGTGCAGGTCATGTACCTTTTGGTCGTAGAAATTAAGAATATCCTTGGCAATATTGCAGGCCACAAAGGGGTCTTTGTCCATCACGGTGATGCTGACGGCTTCGTATGGTGTCTTTCCAATTTTGATTTTGCTGCGGTACTCGTTGATCATATAGGTCTTGGCAAACTTGTAGTTCTTGTCAATCTTATAGTCGGTCCACAAATCATACTTTTCGATGATGGAGTCCATGATTGACTTGGAGTTGATGATTTCGAGCATCTGTTCGGTCTCGCTTTCGTCGGAGTAGGGGCTGATGTTGGCGGGATAGGCCACGGCCACCGACTTGTAGAGTGGCGTGATGAACATGGAGCTGGAGAAAATGGCACCGCAGATGGCTGCAGCAATCGTGATGATGATGATGTGCCATTTCCATTTCAGCACGAGTTGAACCAGTGAAAGATTGTTGAAATTGTTATCCATGATTTGATTTGTTGTTTTCGGTGTAGTTGATATAATATTATTAGGTGCAAGTATTGGCTTATTCTTTTCTAAGAAGCTTCGTTTTTTCCTTGGAGGCCGTTTCCTTTTCGGCCTCGTGACGAAAAAAGTCCTTTGAGCGGTCGTAGATGACGATGCAGAAAATGAGTAGCAGGAAAGTGCTCAGCACGGTGACGACCAAAATTATCCAACGCACGGGATAGCTCTTGCGTTCGGCTTGGAAAGCCGAGGTGACGACAAATTTGTGTGGGATAAACTCCGTTGCATCAACCTTGGCTTCTTCATATTTCGATTTGACCAAGGAAAGTTGCAGGCGGTCATTGTCCAAACGCTCGTTGATGGCATAGGAAGCGCCACCATATTCGGCTAAAACATCTAATTGCTCTTGTATGTTTCTGACACCTTGTGTGTTGCCTTTGCCCAATTCAACGGCCATTTGGCGGCTGAGCATCTCCACCTGCGATTCGTAGTCGAACACGCCCAATTTGCGAAGGGTGTTGAGGGAGTCTTCGAGCATATTCATTTCAGCACAAAGGGCATTGTATTCTTGTTCAACGATGCGGAAGGCTTGGATGGCTACTTCCTTTTGCATTTGGTTCATTGTGCTGTCAAAAATTTCAGCAATCTCATTGGCGATACGAGCTGAGAGTACGGCGTCAGAATCCAAAACGGTGATTTTTACAGCATTGTATTCCGTACGGCGAAATTTGATACGTGTATCGTAGAGTTTGTTGAGTTTTGTGATGGGGTATTTGCTATTAGCCTTGATCTCATAGTGTTCCATCAAGTTGAATCGGTTGATGACTTTGTCGCGCACCCGGTTGGAGTTCAACACTTGCAGCATCTGTTCGGTCTGCTCGTCCTCACCGATGTTCATAATGTCCTTTTCTGACTGGTAAGTCGTACTAATCAATACTTTAGAGATGGAATTGCTGGAGGTGGGGTAGATGACTGTTGTGGACTTATATAACGGTGTGATGAAAAAAGGTGAACTGAAGATGATGGCACAAAGTGCAGCCAATACTAAAATGATGAGAATGGGCTTTCTATAATTCACCAATAGTCTGCATAAGTATTTGGAACTGTAGGTGCTATGTGTTTTTTCGTCCATATTTGTTTGTAGAATAAGATGCCAAAAATAGGGAATTCTTATGAATCGGCAATGAAAAAAGACAATTTAGACTCTTTTTTCCTTAGGGAGGACGAGGCTTACGATTTCCTTGAGGCTGAGCAGCCGGGTGAAGAAAATGGCACCGCAATTGATGGCTAAAGCAATGATGAAACTAACCATCCAGTTGAGGTTCAGCTGCTTGACAAGGTATGTAACTACAGAGATAGTGGTGATGAAAAGTAGAATATGGAGCCAATACTTTCTGCCTAAGTTAAGATTGAGGATACGTTTGGCGATAACATATTGCAGGAATGCTGTGACGATTTGTACGCATAGGCTGGTGCAGGCGGCACCCACCGCATAGAATCGTGGTATAACGATGAGATTCAGCAAAATATTGATGATAACACCCGCCGCAGCGACGAGGTTGAGTTGCTTCAAACTGCCGTTGGCGGTAAGCAGGGTACCAAAGACATAAGTCGTTGAAAGACAGAAGAAGCTACCCATAAGGAGAGGGAATACATTGGCATATTGCCTGATGCGACTGAGGTAGGCGGCTTCGGCTTCGGCCTCTTCGGGGTTATACATCATCTGCATGATATCTTGACGGTAGAAGACGCACATAATCAGCACGATGCCTGCCATAGCTACGATGACATTGAACGATGTCTTGACCAAATTGTTTAGCTCCAACTTATTCTTCAGTGTGGTGGCAAACATTGGTAACAGTATGATGGCAAACAAGTTGGAGATGTTGTTGCCTGCGTCGAAGAGTCGGTAGGCGCGGCTGTAGATGCCGGCTTGTACGCCCTTGTCGTCCAAGAGGCGTTCAAGCAGGACGGGTTCGATACGGCTGTAGACGCTCATCAGCAGGACAAGTAGGGCGAAAGGCAGACTTTGGCGCAGTATCTCTTTGAAAAACTTAAAGTTGAGCTTGAAGCTGAGGTGTTCTGTATGGCGCAGGACGATGGCCAGGGCAAAGACCAGGGTGGCGATGTAGGCCACAGTCTGGGCTTGCAGGTACCAGATGACGTTGAACTTCTCCTTGGGGAACCAGCCACTCCACAGGATGAGGCACATAATGACGATGGCCAGCACCCGGTCGAAGACGGAGAGGATGCTGTCCTGCTTGAACAGCAGCAAACCTTGTATGTTCGACCTAAGGAAGAGGATGAAGGAGAGCAGCACTTGGTTGAGGCCGCACCAGAACAACAGCTTGAGTTTCAGGCCTTCGTTGTAGCCGCAGAAGTAACCGACTACAAAGATGACGGCTGCATAGAGCAGTCCCAGCAGGAGCTTGATTTCGGTGAGGCCGCCAAAGTGTTTCGAGAGGTTTTTCGGGTCTTGTGCGACCGCACGGCTGTTGAAGTTGGTGATGCCGAGGTCGAGGAGGATATAGAAAAGATAGGAAAAGTTAAAAAGGGCTTGGTAAGTGCCGTAAGAAGCATCGCCGAGGAGGTTTTGAACCTCACGGTCGATGCCGAGAATCCAGAACGGCTTCACCAACAGGTTGAGAAACAGCAGGAAGATGATATTTTTGATGAAGCGGTTCTGCATGAAGGCATTGTTGTTAGGAGGGCAAAAGTAGGAAAAAAAACACTTTGAAGCGCTTTTCGGCTTCCATTTTGGAAATTATGCGTATTTTTACCCCGAAATTTGACTGAAAGAAATGAACAAGGAACAGGAAAACGTTGATGTGCTGGAAGAGGAACTGATTGAAAACGAGAAGAGTCTGCTGCTCATCAACGATGACGTGAATACTTTTGAATATGTCATCGACACCTTAATGAAGGTGTGCCACCATACGCGTGAGCAGGCCGAGACCTGCGCTTGGATTACCCATTACAAGGGCAAATGTGCCGTCATGCATGGCAGCTTCGAGGAACTGAAGCCGTATTATGACATCCTGCTTGCTCATCAACTTACGGTCAAGATAATTGATTGATATGGCAGGTTACTCTTCATTGGAAATATTGGCTATTCAGCAGGCCTACGAATCGATGCTGAAGGACATTCAGCCTTTCATCAATGCTCCCAACCAATTGGAGCTGATAGACAAGGCTTATCGTTATTGTATGGATGAATATGACGGCCGCTACCTCTTGTCGGGCAAAGCCTATATGATGCACCTGATTGAGATGGGGCGCATCGCCGTGCTCGAAGTGGGTCTGGGCTATATCTCTGTGGTGGCCGCTTTCCTCCATGGCATTGACTACAAGAAAGGTGTGGGCGGCAAGGAACTGAAAGAGCAGTTTGGCAAGACTGTGGCCATTATCCTTGAGGATTTCAGCCAGATTTCGCAGCTGGACACGGAAAAGGTGGCTTATAACTCGGATAACTTCCAGGTGCTTTTCCTTTCCATGATTGATGATATGCGTTCGGTGCTGCTGAAAGTGGTTCACCGTGTGTATGATGTTCGTAACCAGAGTGATGTGGATGCCGACCGCTTGTCGAAGTACTTCCACGAGATCAAATACATTTATATCCCTATTGTCCACAGGCTGGGCTTGTACAAGTTGAAGGCCGAATTGGAGGAGAAGCTGATGCTGTTTGAAAATCCGGTCTTGTTTCACGAGATTGAAAACAAGATTCAAGCTTCACAGGAAGCCCAGAAGCAGACAGCGGAGAAGTTTGTCGCCAAGATTTCGGAAAGCATTGATGCTGAACTTGAAAGAACGAAGAAGAACGGGAAATACAAATTCACTTATACGGTCAAGTGGCGGTTGAAGTCGATACCTTCCATCTATGCCAAGATGAAGGCGCAAAATGTGCCTTTTGAGGAAGTTTACGACCTAATGGCGGCACGAGTCATTATTCATTGTGCTTTGAAAGATGAGCAGGAATGCTGTTGGAGTGTGTATTCAGCCATCACCAACATCTACGACCCTATGCCTGAGCGACTGCGCGACTGGATTACCAAACCGAAGGCTTCGGGCTATGAGTCGCTGCACACGACGGTGAAGTATGACGACAAGTTGTGGTTTGAAGTGCAGATTCGCACCACTCGTATGGACGAGATTGCCGAAACAGGTCAGGCGGCACACTATCTTTATAAAGGAGAGAAGGAGACTTCTGAGGAATGGTTGCTCAATGTGCGCCAAGTGCTGGAAAACCCCAGTATGGTGTCGTTCGAGAACTCCTACAAGAAGATTCACAAATCCGATAAGATATTCATTTTCACGCCAGAAGGCGATTTGAAACAGCTTCCGATAGGTTCCACTGTGCTCGATTTTGCTTACGAGGTGCATACCCGAGTGGGAGAGACATGCAATGGTGCGCGTGTCAACGGACGTATGGTGCCTATCCGTCATGAGCTGACCAATGGCGACAAGGTGGAAATCATCACGAGCAAGAAACAGTCGCCGCGTGCCGACTGGCTCAATGTGGTGGTGACGGAAAAGGCCAAGAACAAAATCCGCCGTTACCTCAAGGAAGAGGAGTTGAAAGAGTCGGAGATGGGCAAGGGTATGTTGCAGCGCAGGCTGAAAAATTGGAAACTGCCGTTTTCGGAGACCGTGGTTGACATGCTGGTAAAGGAGTTCAAATTGGAGAATTCCTTGCAACTTTATCATAGGATTTCTACGGGGAAAATCGACATCGCCGATGTGAAGCGTTTCCTGACCGCTAAGTTCGGTGAGAATACCGATAAAGGCGAAAAGCCTATCCCTGAGACAATTGGGACATCGAAAAAGGAGCAGGGTGCTGAAGTGGAGGAATCGCTCTCCATTGGTGAGGACATCAGCAATGTGACCTATAAGTTGGCCAAGTGCTGCAATCCTATTCCTGGTGACCGTGTGTTTGGTTTTGTCACTAACGAAGGCACCATCAGCATCCATCGCACCAATTGTCCGAATGCCAAAGGCTTGCAGGAGCGTTACGGCTACCGCATTATCAAGGTGAAGTGGAACGGTGTGGAAGCAGACGGTTCGCAGGCCACCATCCGCATCTATGGTCGCGATGTCATGGGTTTGTTGGGCAAAATCACCAAGGTCATTTCCGAGGATTTGGAGGTCAATATGAAGAACATCGTGTTCAACTCCGACAAGGAAGGCTTCTTCGAAGGAAGAATCGTGCTGCAAATCACCGATGTGGATGCATTGGAGCAGCTAATCAATAAGATAAAAGCCATTGATGGTATTGTTGACGTTAATAGAATCGATTGAATGTGGAGTTAGAAGTAGTTCATATGGACGCGCTTTGCGTCATTGCGAGGAACGAAGCAATCCAGATAAAGAGTTGTGAAATCTTTGAATCTTTGAATATGAAGAAACTCTTTTTGATAGTAAGCCTATTATTAGTGATATTCAGTATAAAAGCTCAGGAAGTAGAGAAGTTGTACGGCATCGACTATGAGAAGAAAATCATTGTAGCCACTGGAGGACTGCCTGAGGGCATGAAGCCGTATAAGGAAACTATGGAAGTGAAGGGTGAAACCTATACCTATTATCGAAGCGAAATGCCGCTCATCACCATCACCACCGATGGCCCGATTGTCAACTCGCCTGCTGTGCATGGCCTCATCAATGTGGCTGATGCCGATGGCAATGTCATCACGATGCATGCTGGATTTAAGATCAGAGGCACTTCATCGCAGCAGTACGACAAGAAATCCTATCGTGTTGAGCTATGGGCAGATGAAACTGGAACGGTGATGGCCGACACGACATTCCTTGGGCTGCGCAGCGATGACGACTGGAACCTGGAAGCCATGTGGGCACAGCCGCTTCGCCTTCGCGACAAGGTGGCCAATGAGCTATGGATGGAGATGTACAAGTTGCCCTACGCAGAGAGTGAGCCTGATGCTATGCCCGGCATTCGTATGGAATATGCCGATGTGTTTATCAACAATGAATATCAGGGCGTTTATGCCCTCACCGAGCGTATGGACCGAAAGCAGCTTGGTCTGCGCAAATACAATGGTGACA
This sequence comes from uncultured Bacteroidales bacterium, assembly GCA_946405575.1. Taxonomy (GTDB): domain Bacteria; phylum Bacteroidota; class Bacteroidia; order Bacteroidales; family F082; genus Limimorpha. Next base: position 21,486 of record CAMJHP010000021.1, read on the forward strand.
TACGTGGCGTGTTGTACAAAGGCAATGGACCTGGTGCCCCGACATTTGACAACTTGCCAATGTATGACAACACGCAAGACACTTGGGACAACTATGAGTGGGTCTATCCCAACGAGAGCGATACCGCCATCAACTGGAACCATCTCTACAGTTTCACCAACTTCGTGATGAACGCTTCTGACAATGTGTTCTATTCGCAATATGCCGCCCAGTTTGATAAATACAATGCAATTGATTACTACCTGTTTATCAATAGCTTAATGGCAATGGACAATATGGGACGCAACCTGTTTGTGGCGCGCTACAAGAAATCGAGCACCTATATGTACTTGCCTTGGGATTTGGATGCCATCTGGGGTTTGGACACTGATGGCAACAAGACATACAATGCAGCTGGCCTAAAGAGCAACGGTTTCTTCGACCGCTTGACGCAGGATTGCAACGATTATGGCTTTGTGGCCACCGCCCAGACCCGATATAATGTCTTGCGCAACGACATACTGACCACTGAGCATATTATGGAATTGGTACAGAACCAATATGACGCTTTGGTGGAAAGCGGTGCATACAATCGCGAGCATGAGGCTTGGCCAGAGTATACCGTAGATGAAAGCCAGTTGACATACCTGAGTGACTGGTTGGATGACCGTTTCAGCTATTTGGATGGCGAAATCAATGCGGGGTGCGGCACTTGGGGCATCGAGGTCCCTGAGCCCGTCGAAGGGCCAGCAAGATATGCTGAAATCTTCCCGAATCCTGCCAAGGATCGCATCAACATCCGCTTTGCAGAGGCTGGTGAGGCTTCTGTGAGACTGTACGATATGACGGGCCACTTGGTGTATTCTGATGCTTCAAACACACCAACCTTTGTCATTTCCACACAAGGTTTGAACCAAGGGGTTTACACTTTGGTGGTTAATGTGGATGGAATGCAGCAGGTTGATAGGGTGATGGTGAAGTGACTTTACAGTTTCCAAATGGCTTCCACCTTTAAATCCGTCTTATGATTCCCTTCAATCAACGTCAAGCCGCTGCCGATTTCATCGCGGTCGCTGTAGATGGTGCGTCCGATGCGGGCGTAGAGCGTCAATGCGTTGAAGAGTTTCACCTTTCCCAACAGATAAAATCGCATCCCCTTGCCGTAAAGGGCAGGCACGCTGAAGGAATACAGCACGTCGTTTTCGTAAGCATAGACACGAGCATTATAATCTTTGGCATCGAAGATGGCGTATCGGAAGGCGAGGCTATAAGGCCTGTTTTCGGGTTTATAGGCAATGTCTTGGCATAGGAAATAGCCGTGCTCGTTGCTGCCATCATCGTTGTGGTAATAAGCATATTCGGCCTTGTTGCTACAATGCAAGTCCCAACCAATCTGATAGTTAATGTTGAAACGCACGGTGTTCTTCGTGTAGAAAATAGGGTAGTGGCTAAACACAAAAGCATCCATTGAGTTCTTCATCTTGGTTTTGGAGCGGAACTGCAGGTAGGCTTGCGTGCGACGGTTGAAGCTGTGGCTGATGCGCAAATAATAGTCGTGTCCACTACTTGGCGCGTTGACTTGTGATGTCAGCCAAGTGAACTGGAACTGGTCGGCGTAGGCGAGGAGGTTCCAATAGGGCGCAGGGGCGGCTTCCACACCGAGATAGATGCCGCGCTGGCCTTGGTTGCGACCGGCTTCGCCGAAAGCGTTACCCGACAGATTTTGGTAGGACTTGCCGTAATCGCGGTACATTATGGTGAAGTTAAGGTAACCCGCAGGTTTTACGGTCAATCCTACTAATCCTGCCACAGCCCACGGACGACGAGGTTGTTGAAGGTTTGTGCTGTCATAATTCAAACTCATTGAGGCCTCGCCAAACACTGCGTATTTGCCTTTCACATACTTGAAATCCACACCATGGTTGGTGAGTCGTTTGCCTTGGAAGTAGAACTGGTTATAGTGGCTGGGCCTGAGTTCGAGCGGTGTGCTAAGCCACGTATGTTGGGCGGTGTAGCCGACCTCGAAATGCGCGATAGCGTATGCCAAATGGCCGCCCACAATCTGTTGTCGTATGGCGTGACGGTCTTGCAACTCGCCAATAGTTCTATGATAACCAGTTTCTTGCAGGCTACTGACTAGTTCAGCTTCATCGAGGCTGTCGGCCACGCTGACGTTGGCATCCACCCAACGGTGGGAGTAGAATACCGTCCCGCTAAATGGCCCACCGCCAAAGGTGACGGCAGCGCCACGCATAAATCCATACTCGCTGGCCGAGCCTTTAGGCGTGATGCCGCGTCCTTGTTTCATCACACTGCTACCTGCGCCTGCCTTGCCGAAGCTCATTCCTGACCACAGCGTCAGACCTTGACCAAAAGCGAGTTGGTAGTCGCCCAAAACGGCAGCTTTCACGAATCCCAAGTCCTTTGCATATAAGTGGAAACCTGCAAAGTCGAAGCCTCGGCTATTTGTGTTGCCCAATAGCTTCTGAATCGTGTCGCCGACCTTGTCAGTGAAGAACAACTCACCAGCATCTTTTTCCAAAACGAATCCCGCACGAATCTTGTTTCTATAATTATAGGTGTATTTCAGTTGGTATTTTTGGGGACTGCCTAGGTAGCGCGAGTTGGGTCTGTCTAAGAGTACAGAGTCATCGATGGGTAGGTAACCTTGTTGCTTTTCAAGGACTTGCTCAAAACGACCTACAATCTGATGTTTACCATATCGAGCCATTTTGTTGAAAGTGATTTTGTCTTTGCTGTAGTCCTTCTCGATGCAAACCACTGGACGGATGATGGCAACAGTCTGCTCATCTAGGCCTTCTACCATTGCCAACTCGTCAAGGAACAGAAAATCACCATAGTAGCGACGGTATTGCTGCAAAGCCTCAAATTGAAATACGGTGATTAGTCGTAATTCCACTAGCTGCATTATCTCGTCACTGTTGAGATTGACGGGATTCTCGCTGAGAAAGATGTAGTTTTCTAAGAGATCCTCATAGTCGGCATCCTCGTCGCCATCTTCAGCCAAGCGTTCCACTTGTTCAATAAGCAGGTTGTTCAAAGCTTCTGTGCTAAGCGTGTCGATAGCAATTTGCGCTTTCGCAAACGAGATGATGAATAGGGATAATATTATGAGAACCAGTTGTTTCATATCATTTTCCAATGCTGAAAATCATACCGATTTGAACAGAGGCTCCCAACTCGTTGTGAAGTTGTGCGGCCACATTGATTTGCGCGAAACGAATGGCATAGCCGAGGCCGAAACTCAGGATGCCGGGATTGGTCTGCACGCCAGCACGGATGTAAAAACTCTTGAAGGCTTCATATTCCAATCCACCTCGCAGGCTGATGCCGTCTTTTTCCGTGTCTTTCTCAATCTCACATTGTCCAATGAAGTCCTTGGTGAATTGGTAGGCCAAACCGAAACGCATCACGATGGGCAGCTTTTCATGGTACAGGGTCTGTTCGAAGCTGAAATTGACGGGATTGAAAATGTATGTGCCTAAGGTCAATTTGTCGGTGATATGAGATTGTATGCCTAGTTCAAAGGTGACCGCGTTATATTTGCCGTAATCGTTGCCGATTTTTAGCATAAGGTAGTCAAGTTGTAGTCCGATTTGGAGATATTTGCCAAAATCCTTGGCGTAGGCGAGGCCAAATTTGTTCTCATTGTATTTCGAAGAACCGAATTGATTAAAGCTTAGTCCTAATGTGCCAAATTTGGTGGGCAGGGCGAAAGCACCGCACTTGTAGGCCGTCTCAGGGAGCAACCATCGGTTTTCATAATACAAGCCGAGGCTGATCTTCTTTAGAGTTGCCATACCGGCAGGATTGTTCTGCATCGCCCACAATCCTTGTGCTGCCACAGAAGAGCTTCCCATAGCGGAAGCGCGTCCACCGATAGGATGTATGAGGTCGTAAGCAAAAATAGTTGAAGTTGAGAGGATTATGGTAATGAGAAGTAGGAGTTTCTTCATATAGATATCATTTAATGGTGCAAATGTAAGGCTGATTTTTTAGAAAAACAAAATTTTTCCTATCTTCGCAGGCAAATACTTGAACAAGTTCAATAACCCAACTTTGTAACCTTATACGACGATATGTTATACGTTCTTATTGCTTTAGCAATCATTTTTGCTTTGATTGGTGTGGTGGGAGCTGTTGTGCCTGGAATTGCTGGAACGCCATTCAGTTTTCTTGCCTTATTGGCACTGTCATTTGCTGAAGGTGCCGATTTTTCGCCCAAATTTTTAATCATTATGGGTGTAATCGGTGCTATTGTCTTCGCCGTGGATTATGTCGTTCCAGTGTGGGGCACGAAGCATTTTGGTGGTACCAAGGCAGGTGTACGTGGCAGTACGATAGGCCTTTTCCTTGGTTTGCTGGTCACACTGGCGATGCCTATAGGCTTTATCGCCATCTTGTTAGGCCCTTTTATCGGTGCCTATATCGGTGAGAAAAATGCTGGTACTGAAGACCATAAGGCATGGCGATCAGCTTTTGGCTCGTTTGTTGGTTTCCTATGTGGAACTGGCATCAAAGTGATATATGCTTGTGTGTGTATTTATTTCATAGTTAAAGAGTTAATAGCCATTTTATGATAGATTTGAAAGAAATAGCGCGACATATTCGCGAATTGATATTGACTGCTTTGGTGGAGGCAAGCTCAGGACATACTGGTGGCTCACTCGATTTAGCGGACATCTTTACGGTATTGTATTTCAACCATATGCGCCATAACCCTAGACATCCCGATTGGGAAGACCGCGACAAGGTGGTGTTATCCATAGGGCATACTGCACCGGTATTGTATGCGACTTTGGCAGTAGCGGGGTATTTTCCTGAAGAAGAAATGATGACTTTGCGTAAGCTGGGTAGCCGCTTGCAAGGACATCCTAGTTATGAGTTTCGCTTGCCTGGCTTGGAAACTTGCTCGGGCAGTTTGGGTCAAGGGCTTGGTGTGGCTTTGGGTATGGCTTTGGCGGCCAAGATGGACGGCAAGCCGAACCGCGTGTTTTGCATTATGGGCGACGGCGAACAGCAGGAGGGAAGTGTGTGGGAGTCGGCTATGGCTGCGGCGCATCACAAGGTGGACAACCTTTGCGCCATCATCGACCGCAACCGCTTGCAAATCGATGGCAACACCGAGAATGTGATGGCTATCGACCCTTTGCGCGACAAATGGGTAGCTTTCGGCTGGCATATTATTGAGATTGACGGACATGACATGAGTCAAATCAAGATGGCGTTGGAATTGGCCGACCAAGAGACAGGCAGGCCAACTGTCATCATCGCTGACACTATTATGGGGAAAGGGGTGAAAAGCATAGAAGACAATAACCAATGGCATGGGAAGGTGCCGTCTAAAGAACAGATTAAGGAGTTTTTATATGAATTATATTAACAAAGGCAACAAGCCCACAAAAACAGGTTTCGGCGAGGGTGTCCTTGCTGCTGCGCAAAAAGATAAAAGGGTGGTCGGACTGGGTGCTGACATCACCAACTCGGTGGGAATGAACCTCTTCGCAGAGGCTTTTCCAGAAAGGTTTTTCTCTATGGGCATTGCTGAGCAGGATGCTGTGGCTACGGCGGCAGGATTTGCCTTAAGTGGCAAAATCCCTGTATTCAGCACCTACGGCGTGTTTGCGGCGCACCGTGCCAACGACCAGATTCGTATTTCGGTATGTTACAACAATGTGCATGTTGTCATAGGGGGGGCTCATGCTGGCGTTTCCGTAGGTCCCGATGGAGCCACGCATCAGGCTTTGGAAGACATTGCCATTATGCGTGTATTGCCCAATATGACGGTCATCTCGCCCTGTGACGCCACGCAAGCCAGGATTGCCACGGAAAAAGCCATCCTTGATTGTAAAGGTCCTGTATATGTGCGTTTTGGACGAGAGGCTGTGCCTGACTTTACCGCTGAGGATCAAGAGTTTGAGATAGGAAAAGCCCAGTTGATGCAGGAAGGTAGTGATGTCACGCTTGTTGCTACGGGACATGAGGTGTGGGAAGCCTTGGAAGCCGCCCATATGCTCCAACATATCGGCATCTCAGCTCGTGTCATCAATATGCACACCATCAAGCCGTTGGATGGCGAGGTGCTGACCAAGGCTGCAGAGGAGACACGCATGATTTTCACCATTGAGGAGCATCAGGTTGCAGGTGGTTTGGGTGGTGCCGTAACGGAGTTTTTGGCCGAAAACCATCCTATCCGCGTTGTTCGTATTGGAATGAACGACCGTTTTGGCGAGTCGGGACAAGCTTCGGCCTTGATGCATAAGTTTGGCCTTGATGCAGCTGGCATCGTTAATCTGGTGCTTGAAATGGTCGCCAATGATGACCTTAGCATCTATATTCGCAAGATGGGTATGCCTTTCAAAACTTATCCCAAGAGGTTGTATGATAGCAAGATACTTTACGATGGCTACGACTATCATAATGAGTCGACTTTTATGACCTGTCACGATACCCAGGTCTATAAGCATTATATTGACCAAGGTAAACGTGGACACGCGGTGCGTGAGACTTTAGCCCGTGCCCTTCATGACCATTTCATCACGCATGAGCTATACAAAATGCTCGACTTGTACGATGAAAAAGATGTCATTGGCATTATGGGCGGTCATGCCAAACGTCGCGACGATCCACAATATCGCCAAATCGTCTTCTTGAGCAAGAGACTCACGGAGATGGGGAGGCTGATGGTCACAGGTGGTGGCCCAGGTGCCATGGAAGCCACGCATCTCGGGGCTTGGATGGCGGGTAGGAGCGAGGCTGAGACCAACGAAGCCGTTGACATGCTTATGCCTTCGCCGACATATAAGGACGAGGGTTGGCTGCGCCGTTCCTTCGAGGTAATGGAGCGTTTTCCTCTGCAAACGGACTACCGCAGCCTTGCCATCCCGACCTATTATTACGGTCACGAGCCAACGGCACCATTTGCCACCGACATCGCCAAATACTTTGACAACAGCGTGCGTGAGGACGGCATCGTCACCATTGCCAAGGGCGGCATCATTTACACGCCTGGTAGTGCGGGCACGATGCAGGAAATCTTTCAGGACGCTGGCCAAAACCACTATGAGAGCGAAGGCTATGCCAGTCCGATGATCTTTATGGGCAAAGATTATTATACCAACGTAATGCCCGCTTATTCACTGCTTAAAGACCTAAGCGACAGGGGCTTGTTCAAGAATATGATCCTCACCATTTCTGACGACAATGATGAGATTGTTGAGGCGATAGTGAGATTTAGGGAAGGGAAGTAGTTAAAAATTTTCCAATTGAGGGATTTCTTCACCGGCATTTCTGAAGATGGTATGAATATGATTAGTCTATTCCAGTCATTTTCAGGATCCAAGGGGTGTATTTGACAATTTCTCTATCCAAGAGTTTGACATTGTCCAAATCGTTGAAAGGACGGATGTCATGGTGAATGAACAATTTCTTGTTGTTTTTGAGCGAGCCTTTGTAATCGGGAAATCCGTATCTGTCTTCTTCCGGTTTTGGCTTGCGAAAGCCCATCAAAAGTTTCTCCACGTTCCAACGGTTGTGTTCAACAGCAGCTAAGGTTTGGATTTCTGCTTCCGAAAGAGGGTCTTGGTCGCGACTTGTGTCGTCAGGTTTCAGTCCCCGCATGGCGCGAAGGGATGCCATTTTGCAAGGTATGTTGTAGGCACAATAGAGGTTCGACCACTTCAGGGCTACGGTCAGTTCTTGCCAATAGCGTTCGGCATCTGCCCATAGGGTTTCCAATGGTGTCTCATCAAGGACTGATAGCTCTGCGAAATGGTATGTACTGTAGTCTGCTGTGTTATAAAGGTAGTTGATGAGCTTTGCCCTCTTCATTGAAGTCTCATTGCTGCAATAGGCCATATCTTCCATACCAAATGGATACAGGTTGGCATAACGACCTTTACGCTTAGTGGTCTTCAACTTGCCGTCTTCAACGATGTTGTAATCGAAATCCTTGTCATCAGCTTTTCTGAGGTTGGTGACGAGGTTGTCGGCGTGGTCTTGTCGGATGAAGACGGGGACGGCATTGTCGTAAACCTCGTCTGGCATATTTATGCCCATCATAAAGTTATTACGTTGGTCGGCTATGGCGAGGAAGATGGAGAGGTATTGATGTTCTATATCCTTGGCCCAACTCGTAAGGAGGTTTTGAACCACTTCCGAATATACGTCACCTTTGATGAACTCGAACTCCACATCCAAAAAGCCGCTTTTTGAAGCTTGTTGTGGATGGCTCGCGGATACTGATGTCAAATCTTGATAGAGATAGGATTGCACTTCGAAGAAATGACGGTTTCGGGTGAGGAACAGCTGCATTTCCTTGTCCATGTTCTGGTCAATGAAGGTGATGCGGGTCTTAGGCTGTTTGGTGTCTTCGTTGAAGTTGGGGAAGTGGAACATGTGTGCAGCCTCCATGGCAAATGAAACAGAAAAACAGGTGGTACCTACAAAAACCAGATGCATGTACCTCGAATCCTTTGGTCCAATGCCTTTGTCGTATATACGTGGATAGGGAATGGGAATCAGCGGATCGTTTTTTTCCTTGTATGAGCGGTTGATGAACACTTGATGGGCCCAACCTGTATAGAAGTTATAAGGTATGAATTCGATGTTCAACGCTCTCACGTTATCGAAGATTTCCGTGGTTTTGAAAGCGGCGTAGGTGTCCAGATCCTCGAAGACGCATATGATGCGCTTGGGCATTTGCTCGGATACGTGGTCTTTCAGGTAGGAACTGACACTGTCGACACATTCGATATTTGTGGCATCGTGGGAGGGCAGGGAACGGTTGCCCACGATGTAAATCTCCTTTGCGCTCTCAAGGTGGATTTCGTTGTAATACTCGCTGGCTGTACGTTGCCCATAGTTGACTATGATTTGGTCGAGTTGTTTCTTCGCTACCGATTTCTTCAGCTTTTCATTGATTTTTTTGGCATCGTAGGCAGAAAGCAACAGGATGTATGCTTCTTTGTCTTTTGAGAAAATGTCCTCGATGATGGAAGGCACCATTTCATCGTAGCCCATGATGATGTGATGGCCCGACTTGAGATAGTGGTTGAGTCCGTTTCTGTGGCTCTCCACGCGGTCAACGATAGCATTGGTAATGACACCGACCAGCATGCCATTGAAAATGAGCAAACCGCACAGATAGGTCAAGATGCTTGCGATGAGCATCCAGCCAGTAACGTTTCCATCCATATAGAGGCGGTTGAGGGCATTGGTGTCAATCAATAAATAGATGGGGAGGAGCCAGGTTTTCAGACCATTGTCATGGCAGAATTGTCTCCATTCGCATCCTGAGAAGGATAGGAAGAGATAGGATAGCAACAAGGACACCAAAAGGATACCTATCAGTATGCCAATTTGTTTCCAAAAACTATTTGACAATGCCCTGTCGAATCGGAGAAGCAGTTTGTTGCGGGTTTTAGACATTTTCAGATTCTTTGTTTGGATTACTCTATTGGCTTTTTCTCGATGCTCCATCCTCTTGCTAGGATGAATTTCAGTGTCTCGACCGCTGTGTTTCGGTCATATTCCTTCTCGCTTTCAGGGAGGCTGTCGTAATCAACAAGGCCGGGATGTTGCTTGAGAGTATCGCTTCGCTCGGGACCATAGGTCCAGCCTTCGTTAATGCGGCCTTGGGCCCAGTTCTCGTGTACATAGCACGCCAATTGCTCAACAAACTGAAGCAGCTCATCGGAAAGCTTGATGCTAGAGGTGTCGATAGGGTCGGGGATGTAGGAAGAGGCATTCATTCCAGCAGCCTCCTCATCGCCCTCACCATCTGTTCCTCCATCATCGTGCATTTTTCGTCGGCTTCGATGACGGCACAGAGGTCGGCCAAGAGGTCGATTCGGTCGCCTTCTGTGGCGGCGTATAGGGGCTTGTTCTCGCGGATGCAGGTGATAACTTCGGCATCGCTCATCTTGGAGAAGAGTTTTTCCGTCTTTTCAACGGCATCGAAGCCGCTCCTTTCGAGCATTACTTTCACTTCTTCGGATTTGATATTACCATCAATGTTGGCGGCATAAAGCATCACCAATGTCTTGAATTCTTCTTTGTTTAATGTCATGGTGTTATATTGTTGATTGTTTGATTGTTTAATTGTTGAATTGTTGGCGGTCAAACAGTTAAACAGTTCAACAGCCAACAATTCAACAAAAGATCAGCTATGCATCGGCTTCAGCAAATCGTTCACCGTCTTCACGGGGTTGAAGGTCTCGATGGGCACTTCAACGAAGATGGTGATCCAGTCGGCCATAGCTCCGTTCCAAAGGCCGGGCAACTCCAAAGCCTTCAGCTCGCGACCGTCTTTTGATTTGTTGGAGATGAAGCCTGTGTTGGCATCTACGTAGTCGGTCAAGCAGAATGCTTCGCCCTTGTAGTTCCAGCAGCCGCACACCAGGTCGACGGGGTTGAAGTGGGTCGAGCTTTGGAAGATGGCCTCTTGCTGCGCGTTCTTGTGGTCGATTTGTGATGACTCGATGATTTGCAGGGATACTTCATCGTCCAGATTCTTCACCCAGAAGGGACCGCCGCCGGGTTCGCCTTCGTTTTTCACCATACCGCAGATACGCATTGGGCGGTTGAGCTTGTTGTAAAGGTAGTCAATTTTTTCGATGTCGTTGTAGTCGTTCACGAAATCGGGGATGTCCATCATCAGGTCCTGCTTGGCAAAGCGCAGGGCCTCGTTCAGTTCATCGGTAGAGACTGCACCTTGGTCTAGCATCTCAAGGTATTCGAAGTTGCGCTGCTGCAAATGGAGGAGGAGACCCGCCAACACCTTTTTATATACGATGGTGGTTTGCGCCTTGGTCTCAGGCACAATATTGTCGATGTTCTTGATGAAGACGATCTCCTCCCCGAGGTCGTTCAAGTTTTCGATGAGGGCACCGTGGCCTCCCGGACGGAACAGAATCTTGCCGTTGGCCTCGCGGAACAACTCACCGTTGGCGTCGATGGCTACCGTGTCGGTGGAAGGTTTTTGGCAGGAATAGGTGATGTCGTAGCGCACACCGTATTTCTTCTCATAGCTGTCCTTCAGCGCGCTGACGGTCTTCTTGAACGGCTCTTCATGTTCAGGCGAGACGGTGAAATGCAACTTGGCCACACCTTCGTTGTCGGTTGCATAGCGTGCAGCTTCCACTAAGTGCTCTTCCAGAGCCAGACGGTCGAATCCGTCATAATGGTGGAATTTCAACAAAGCTTTGGGAAGTTTGCCGTAGTTCAGGCCGTCTTCCAAAAGAAGGGCTTTTACAATATCAACTTTACGGCCTTCCTTTAATAAGGTGTCGATGTCGTTGCCGTAGAGGCGTTTAACGGCAGCGTTGAGGTCGTCGAAGAATGCAAAGTTGTGGATGTGGGCGAAGAAGATGTCGGTAAACTTGGTTTCTTCACCTGTTTCAATGAAGGTAAAGAGGTCCTTGAACATACGTGAGGCTGCACCTGAGGCAGGGACAAACTTCGTGAATTGATAGAACTCCTTGTCGGCTTCAAAACTGTCGGTCATCCGTTTGACCTGTTCCTCATCGAGGCGCAGGATGCCATCACCGAGGGTGGCGGGGCGCATCAATTGGACGTATTGTGTGCCTCTTTTCAGTTGTGCGACTTGGTTTATTACTTGATTTTCAGTAATGTTTCTTTCTGAAAGCTGTTGAAGGTCTTTTTCTGTAAGCATAATTGTAGATTTTAAACGCTTCAAAAATAAGAAATTATGTGATGCGAAGAAAAAAATATTGAAAATTTTTCTGAAACTGTGCGATGTAATGAAAAAAGTTGTATCTTTGCAGCCGATTTCAAGCCCAGGTGGTGAAATTGGTAGACACGCCACTTTGAGGGGGTGGTGCCGATTACGGCATGCAAGTTCGACTCTTGTCCTGGGCACAATCACCAAGCCCCGATGGCGGAATTGGTAGACGCGTACGTTTCAGGTGCGTATATCGAGAGGTGTGCAGGTTCGACTCCTGTTCGGGGCACAGAAAAGCAAAACCCTAATTGATGTTCGGTCAGTTAGGGTTCTCTTTTTCATCTTGTCAGTTCAATGCCTACCTGTTTGTGTAGCGATACGGAAAGAGTATGTCAAAAACAACCAATGTAGTAATTGTTGGAGCAGGACCTGCTGGTACAGTATGTGGATACCTGTTGAAAAAAGCGGGTCAAGATTGTGTCATCGTAGATTATGCAACGTTTCCAAGAGAGAAGATTTGCGGTGGTGGACTGACGCCGAAAGCCTATGAATTGCTTCATGATCTGATGCCCAATCTTCATTATGATTATCAGAGTGTCAAGCACTTTAGGTTGATGATGGATGGAAAAACACTTTGTGAAGTCGACATCGACAAGGAATTGAGAATGGTGCGCCGAAAAGACTTCGACTATGCGATGCTCAAGCAGTTCTTGGCTATTGGAGGCCAACTGGTTAAAAGCGCCTTTTCGCATTATGAGAAACAGAAAGATGGTAAGATTTTAGTCACACTTAAGTCGGGTGAACAACTTACTTGTGATTATCTGATTGGTGCTGATGGTGCGAACAGTCAGGTTAGGAAGCAACTGACAGGACAACGTCTAAGTAATTCTCTCTGGATGGAACGGTATGTGAAGAAAGGCCCCAATGAGTTTATCTTTGAATTTTCAAATTATTATAAAAAAGGCTATTCTTTTAGTTTCCCGAATTTGGATTGGGATATTTCGGGAATTGGTGGATTGTATGCTTCACTTGATGATCTCCGCTCACACCAAAGCCAATGTGCAAATACGGAAGAGGTCTCCATGAATGATTCTCCTCTAAGAGGTGCCTTTATTTCGGTGGAAACTGTTGAATCGGGGAAAGATCATGTTATCCTCATTGGTGATGCTGGCGGGTTTGCGAATAAGTTGACGTACGAAGGTCTTTATTATGCCATTGCGACGGGTAGAAATGCCTGCAACGCCATTTTGCGAGGCAAGTCATTTGCCATTACCAATCGTGAGATATTTCGTAAGAAACGCAAAGAAGTTTGGATGACAAGCTTGTTTTACAGTCGGTTAGGCTTGATGCTGATGAAAGTGGGGGCGCATAGTCCAAAACTCATCAAAAAGGCTTTTGAAATGAATTACTAGTTTTTTGAAGATTGTCGATTTAATAATTCAAGCAGTAAAACGCGATTTTCTTGATTTCTGTAGAAATCCTGTCTTGTTCTTCGTAAAGCCATTTCTTCTCTTGAAAAATTTCAAGAACTTCATCTTGGTTCATAGTATCGGAAAGTGTTTCTTCAAGTATTTGAATTCTTTCAATGATGTTTGCAAGTTCTATCCTCAAATTTCTTAACGATGCAAGAAATACTAATCTATCTATAACAATAGTTTTTTAAAGACAGATCAATAGAATTAAGTGTAATTCCTTGCTATCCCTGGGAACGGCCTCTCAAATACCTTCGGGAACGGTGTCTCAAACTCCATGTCCTTTTTCTTATAAGGGTGGTGGAAACAGAGTTTGTAGGCGTGCAAACACAAACGTCCCAACGAATTGTCGCCATTACCGTATTTTGGGTCGCCAACCACGGGATGTCCAATGTCAGCCATATGGACGCGGATTTGGTTTTTACGACCAGTCTCTAGTTGTAACTCGACCAGAGAATACCGTGGATTAGAATATAGAGTCTTATAGAATGTTTCCGCATATTTGCCGCCGTTGTCGGTGGGACTGGAATAGGTGATAAAGGCTTTGTTGTCTTTCAGCCACGATGAAACTATGCCCTCCTTTTTCTCCATGCAACCATTCACAACGGCTACGTAACGACGGTCGTAGACGGTGTTTTTCCAATCCTCCTCAAAAGCTAATGCCACCTCCTTGCTCTTGGCAAAGAGCATCAGACCTGAAGTGTCGCGGTCGAGGCGATGGATGGTGTGGGCTCGGCAGCGTTGCTGTGTGTAAATAAAATATTGGTTTAGAATGCTTTGTGCAGTGTCTTTCTCTTTGGTAGGACTATTAGTGAGCAGTCCTTCTTTTTTGTCGATAACCAAAAGATATTTGTCTTCGTAGACAATACTCAGCCAGGGGCTATGGAAGCGTTCCTTTGCAGTGGGTTTCCCTATTTCGACGACCATACCAGGGTCGAGGGCAAAATTGAACATGGTGGTGCGTTGCCCGTCGACAGAGACGACTTTATTAGCCAACATGCGTTTTGCCTTATTTCGGCTGATTCCATCTAGTTTCTTCATCAGGAAATCCATTAGTTGCATTGGCTCCGATACATTGAATTTCAGTGGATTGCTTTTGGAATGCGGGACTTTAAGATTGTCTTTTTTCATCTAATTCTGTAATTAATATAATGTAAAATTAAAACGGTATCGGTTCATCTGAGGTGATAGATGGATTGTAAGGTTCCATATTGTCGTCGTCATTCATTTTCGAACCGATGACCATGGATGAGTTGTCAAACTGGTTGTTGGGACCGATGCTGGTGAAACTGCTATTGTCGAAGCCTTGTTCCAATTCCTCAAAACGAGCATATTGTCCGACAAATCTCAATTCAACCTCGCCTAATTTACCATTGCGGTGTTTGGCGATATCGATGATGGTGTAGCCTTTAGGTTTGTCTTCAGCGTCTACACCATCTTTATAATATTCAGGACGATAGATGAACATCACCATATCTGCATCCTGTTCAATGGCTCCCGACTCGCGCAAGTCGGAGAGGATAGGTTTCTTTGACCCGGGGCGTTGCTCTACGCTACGGCTTAACTGAGAAAGGGCTAATACGGGAATCTCCAACTCTTTGGCCAAGCTTTTCAGCGAACGTGATATGGTGCTGATTTCCTGCTCACGGTTGAGACCTCGGTCGCCTTTGGCGGTCATGAGTTGCAGGTAGTCAATGAAAACCATTTGAATGTCATGCTGCTGTTTCAGGCGACGGCATTTGGCACGCAACTCAAAGATGGAAAGCTGGGGTGTGTCGTCAATAAATATGGGTGCATCGGTCAATGGGGTAACTTTGGTGTTTAACTGTTGCCACTCGTATTCTGCCAATTCGCCTGAGCGCAGTTTGTCGGCAGTGAGTGAAGTTTCAGTCGAGATCAGACGAGTGACCAATTGAACGGATGACATTTCCAATGAGAAGAAGGCGATTGGCTTGTTGAATTCGACTGCGGCATTTCGGGCTAAATTCAAGGCAAAGGCGGTCTTACCCATACTGGGACGTGCAGCCAAGATGATGAGGTCTGACTTTTGCCAACCTTGCGTGATTTCGTCAAGTTTGGTGTAACCGGATGGCACACCTCGGAGCTTGGCGTCGGCGTTTTTGGCGTTCTGAATCTCCTTGATGGCCTTGCTGACCAGATCTTGCATCGAGTCGTAGCTGCGGCGTAGGTTGTTCTCGCTGATTTGGAACAAGTTGTTTTCGGCTTTGTCTAACAAATCGAACACATCAGTGGTGTCTTCAAAGGCTTCGTGTATCATATCCGAAGAAATCAGAATGAGTTGACGCTGAATGTGTTTCTGCATAATGATGCGGGCGTGGTATTCGATGTTAGCCGCAGAAACCACACGGTTGGTGAGTTTCGAAATGTAATAGGCACCTCCGACCATTTCCAATTCACCTTGTTGCTTTAATTCGTTTGTGACAGTAAGAATATCAATTGGTTCGGATTTCCCAAAAAGGGATTTGATGGCGGCAAAAATCTTTTGGTGCTTGTCTAAATAAAATGCTTCAGGTGAGAGAATGTCAATGACTTCATTGACTGCGTCTTTTTCTAACATAAGGGCACCCAACACTACTTCCTCAAGATCGGTGGCCTGGGGAGGAATACGTCCTTGACTTGCAAAGACTTGGTCTGGAGTCATCAAATTACGTTTTGCGGTATCGCCGAAAGGTCGGCGCATAGTAGTATCATTAGGCATAAATTGAAATTCTTTGTTCGTTTTCGAAAGGCAAAAGTACGAATTAAAATCTGCCCCTATGTAAGTCATCCAATGAAGTTATCAACTACTTGAAAAAGAGTTGATAAGTTTTTGTAATGATTTCATTTTCAGTGATTAAGTCTTCTCGTGCCTGTTGATAACTTAGGAGGTCGTTGCTGGTCGCTTCAAGGAGAATCCTACTGTGCTCAAACAGTTTTGCATCGCTAAAAAGTGACTTTTCAAGGCTTTGCAGGGTAAGTCCTTGCTTGATGGCAGGGTGGTAGAAATGGGCTTGTTGCAGCACTTCGAATAGGTTGAAGACCTTGTAACCAATCGTTTGGTTTTGGATAATCTTGTGGCGGAGCAAGGTGGTGGTAAGGTTTTGTGGTGCAAAGCAAACGATTTGCTCATAATGAGAGAGTTTCTCAATGAGCAAGTCAATGGCTTCTTTCCAACGGCTGTGGTCGTCGAAGCAGTCCCAAACGAATCGATTTTGGGCAGCCAAATCATCCCTGCGTAGGCCAATGGAGGGCATTGGATCTATGGATGCATCATATTTGTGTTCACCTTGCAAAGCAAAGGCTAAAATCATTTCTTCATAAGGTTTGGTGCCGTCGAGTTCGGGTATGGCGGGACGGTTGAACAACAAGTTCAGATAAGCCACTGACTTGGGCTTAGGCTGTGGTGCTAACGAGTAAAGTGTTTTGTAATCAACATAATACGAATTGGTATCCAAGGCTTCAATCTGATGCGCTTCCAACGAATCTGGTTCAATTTGACGGAGCATTTTGGCATTGGAGTTCACACCGTTGAAATAGCATTGGAATAAGATTTCATCGTCCATAGCAGTGGTGAAGAGGAAACTGTTTCTTGGAATGAGCTTCCAGCAATGTCCTTGAAAATCACAAGGGTATGGATTGTAGCAATGTGTTCCGATGTTGACCAATGGCGAATGGGGTAAGGCGACCACTTTCTTCAGCCGTTCCACATTCTCTTTAACAAAAGCCTCGTGCTCAGTGACATACTCCATCACCGACTCCATTTTGAACAGCTGTTGTACGTCGATGGAACCTTCTTTCACATAATCGCCGTTGAGGTACATAAGTCTGAAATCGCTGAGTGGCACTCCACATCCGTGTAATACATAGTATTGTAAGGCTGCATCGTTATAATAGGTGTCGCTGAGACGCATCGAGCTCTTCACTTCCACAGCCAACCAATGATCACCGTCTCGTACTAGCATATCCAGCATAATGAGCGTGTCGTTATACTGAAATACAGCTTCATACATTACATTGACTTCGGGGTTGCAGAGGTTGTCCCAAGTCTCTTGCACTTTCTTGGGGAACTGTGATGGTGAGTTGGGCGACATATCGATGCCATTGGGAAATACCTTATGGGCGAGCACACCGACGTCGGTGCCGCGCTGGAATTTGGCCCTTTGTTCGATACTAAGCTTGTCACGCAGATAAGGATGCTTTTTCTGCATATACAAAGCCTTCTCACATTGTAAGCCTTTGATATAGGTTGATTTGGAAAGTATGTGCATGGTTAGTTGGTGTAATCCACTTGGTCTTCTGCAATGAGTGGAAGGTAGTTGTAGCGGCGCATAAGTTGTGCAATGGCCAATACGTCCTTTTGGCAATAGGTCTTGATGCGTTCCAGGTCGTTCTCTTGCCAATACACGCGACCCACTTCGCTGCCGTTGATGTCGTCTTTCGGGGTAGGGATGTCCATTATGGCACAGAGCAAATCCAAGGAGGTAAAGGTCTTGTAGTCGCCGAACTTCCAGAGTTCCATGGTGTCAATGAAATTGGTCTCCCAAGGCTTCTTGCCTGCCACTTGCAGGATTCTTGGGATTTGTATGCCGTTGACGAGCATCCTACGAGCAATATAGGGGAAGTCGAATTCTTTGCCATTGTGGGCGCATAGTTGGGCTTCAGGCGCGTTATAGTGGCGATTCAACATATCGGCAAACTCGGTGAGCAGAGTTCTCTCATCGTGGCTGTAGAATGACTTCAAACGGAAACGGTCGCCGTTGAAGAATCCGACCGATATACAGACGATTTTGCCGAATTCTGCATAGATGGCAGCACGGTCATAGATGTCGGCAGGGGTGAGGTCGGCGTTGTCGCGGTTCAGTTGCTCGGCCTTGTGCGACCAGAGTTTCTGCATCCGTTCGTTGAGGTGGTCGAAAGATTTTTCTTGTGAGACAGTCTCGATGTCGAGGAAGAGGATTTTGGAGAAGTCAGGATAGGTCATTGTTGAATTGAATATTGTTTAATGTTTAATTGTTGTTTGTAAGACGCAAAATCTTGCGTCTCCCCAACCGTTTGGTTTTATCTTAGTTCATGGAAATCAAGGTATTTGCCCGTTGGTTCCACCCTCTCAATCTTTATGTCAGTTATTAAAGAATAAGGTGTTCCTGCGCCGCAGAGCAAGGTGAAACGGTCGAGGTCTTTTTCCTCGCCTTCGGCTTCGATATGGACACAGTCGTCGGCATAGTCGTTTTCCACAAAGCCCACCAAGTTGCATTGCAGCCCGTAACGATGCACATAGCGTCGGAAACCCACGTTGAATACGCGACCGTAAATCCTTATGGAATAGGCTTTTGTCATAGGGCAAACTTTAATCCAGGTATGGCTTTGAGTAGAGCATAGGTGCGTTCAAGATGCTCCTTGCTTTCGATGTCGATGTTGTAGCAATAGCTAAGGTAATTGCCTTTGCCGCTGCTTCTTACGTTGACAAAACTATGCACGGTTTTCGATTCAGAAAGTGCTTTGCTGATGTTTCGCTTAGCTTCTTCCTGAGGGATTTCTGCGGCAATAATCAGCTTGATGTCAAAGTTTTGTGGATAGTTGACTTTTTTCTCTGTCATATTTTCCATTTATGGATTGCAAAAATAAGAAAATTACGATGAATTGGGCACTTTTTGAATAGAATCGTGAAATCTTCCTTTTGGGTACAATTTTTGTCGTATTTTTGTGTTTTGAAATAAATTGTATAGCGATGCTGAAATTGTGGCTGTCGATAAAGGTGTTCATCAAAGGTATGATTATGGGGGCAGTGAATGTGTTCCCAGTGTCGAGTGGTACTGTGTCGCTGATACTTGGCGTGTTCGAACGCTTTGTCAATTCCATTAAAGCATTGAATCATAAGAACTTCAAGTTCTTACACAAAGGGCGACTTAGTGAGTTTGCCCGCCGTACCGATTTCAAGTTTTTGGTTGCCATCGTAATGGGACTCTTGACGGGTATGGTGTTGACCGCTATCTTTCTTAAGCAAACTCTTAAATCATACGAGGTCTACACGTGGTCGTTTTTTATCGGGCTGATTATTGCTTCTGTGAGATATGTGATGAAGCGTATCGAGACGGTGAATGCCAAGAATATCGTGCTGGTTGTGATGGGGTTGGCAGTTTCGTTCTTTTTATCCATCAAGTCAAACCCTTATTCCAACGACAATTTCTTCTATCTCTTCCTATGCGGCATAGTAGGTGCCACAGGCATGGTGGTGCCGGGTGTTTCGGGCTCTCACCTTATGTTGCTGATGGGCAATTATGAACTGATTGTCACTGAGGCAATTCCAGCCTTGACTAAGGCATCCACTTTTATGTATGGCACAAGAATCCTATTACCATTTGCATTGGGATCGATAGTGAGTATTGTTTCATTCTCTCACTTGCTTTCATGGCTTATGCGTGATTATCGAGACTCCACCCTTTCCGTCTTGGCCGGATTTATGTTAGGTAGTTTGCCAGTGGTGTATCCGTGGAAAGAGCCTACTGCCGATATGATGGATTACGTGTTTCACCTTCCGAATTGGAACACTGAACTCCTGATGGCTGTCGTGATGGCTGTATTGGGTGGTTTGACAGTCTATCTATTGGAGTTGATGGCAAGGCATACCGAAAGGAAACAAGCTGAGCGTTTGCAAAATCCAAAACCTAAAAGACATGGCAAGAAAACTCAATAGAATTGTATTTACTCTTCGCGAGGGTGAAGATTTCATTCCACTTATCTCATTGTTGAAAGCTACGGATGTGGTGTATTCTGGCAGTGAGGCCCAAGAGGTCGTCTCGTCGGGTATGGTGCTCCGTAATGGCGAGGTGGAGACCCGCAAACGGGCCAAAATCACAGCTGGCGAAATCATTGTTTTTGAGAATTATGAGATCCTTGTTGAAGGATGGGACTAATTTTGTAAGTATATGAGCAAAATTGGTTTACATACTGGACACGAGACTTCGGAACTGCGAGACTACGAGGCCTTTGCTTGTCCCGAACTTTCGAATTCCCGTGTCCCGAAGTCAAAAGATATTGCAGTTTAATTTTGAACAGTTATTTAATAAGCCTTAAAATACTATGAACGAGTTTGAAAATTCCCCTTCCATTTCTGAACCCTTGGAAAGCAACGACTATAGAGGAAAGAGGGTGCGTCTTTGCCAAGATGGCAAATATCGTTGGGTGTACGAAATGAATATGATTACCAACCCCACCATCTTTTTGACTGTATTCAAGGTCTTCGTTGGCATCATAATGGGTATGTTTATGGTCTTCGGTTTTTTCCTATATGTGATTCATGGCGATTGGGAAGGGTTGTGGGGGATGACAAAAGCATTAGGTTTGGTGTTGGCGATATTTCTCGGGCTGACTATTTTAGGTGTGCTGGTGGTTGCTATCAGCTACAAGGGGAAGTATATCGTTCTTTTTGAGATGGATGAGAAGGAAATCGCCCATATTCAGGTGCCGGAACAGTTCAAGAAAGCTCGAAAACTGGGTGCTGTTACCGCAGCATTTGGTGGAGCAACAGGCAGATATGGTACTGCAGGTGCAGGTATGTTGATGGCTTCAAGGAATTCGAGCACTTCGGTTTTTTCTAAAGTGCGTCACGTGAAACCACGCCGTTGGTTCCATTTGATTAAGGTGAACCAATTACTCAACAGAAACCAAGTGTACGTGACAAATGAGGACTTCGATTTTGTATACAACTACATCAAGTCGCATTGCCCGAATTTGAAATAATGGATGTTTGATTGTTAGGCAGATGTATTAATCCTTGTCTGCAAGGAGTCTTTTCAAAGCCCTATCAATCGTTTTGCCATTCCATAAAGGGTAGTGTTTCAACCAGTGTGTCCGAAGTCTGTAGACTTCAGGGATGCGGTGC